>JAPOKD010000046.1 GCA_029977825.1 Planctomycetota bacterium
AAAATCGCTGCCAGAAGTCCTGGTAGTAGTGGTAAGCAGCGAGCTAAGCGGGTTGCTGGTGCCGATCGAGTGTGGTTTCGCATGTTGCAGCGTTCAGTGAAAACGTGTTTTGGAAGGATTTGGAAATTGACGAATCGCGAGGTCTGCGGTTGCAGCGTCACATCCAATTGCGGGGGAGTAACATTTTTTTGAGAGCAGCAATCATGATGACACCGTTCCGGCTGTTTGCCTGAGATGCCGTATTTAAAAAACAAACACAGCAAAACTGCCGACGGTCATGCATCATTGATCCCGTCAGTATAACAGCAGCTTGCCTCGTTGTTCCGGTACGGAAAAGGTTCTGTTCTGGAATGTGGATTCGAGAACTCTCGTGTCGGTCGTAAATCTGTTCGTTAAAAAATGTATCGAACAGGAACTGGGTGCCCCAGTTCGGGTTTCGAGTGTAAATTGTAGCTCGTCCCATTCCCTGCCGTGCACACCGGTTTGTCGCGATTGGATGCTTGTAAGTGAATCGCACGCTCTTTGGATTTCGTTCTGTGAACTTTGGCTACTCAACTTTGGAACATTGGTTTACCATCATGCGTTTCTGGATTCCATTGCTCGTCTTGTTCGTTGGTTGGTCTGTTCCTGGTTCGGCCCAAGTCATTGTGGCTCATCGTGGTGCCTCTTTTGATGCACCTGAAAATACGCTTGCTGCTTTCGACCTTGCGTGGGCACAAGGGAGTGATGGGGTTGAGGGCGACTTTTATTTGACTCGTGACCAACAGATTGTTTGCATCCATGACCGTGGCACATCAAGGACCACAGGTGTGGAGAAGTGGGTTGAGGAGTCAACGCTGGCGGAACTTCGCCAATTGGAGTACGGAAGCTGGAAAGGTGAAAAATGGAAAGGTGAAAAGATTCCAACGTTCAAGGAGGTTTTCCAGTCCATTCCCGAAGGCGGGCTGTTTGTAATCGAGTTGAAGTCAAAGGCGAAAATCGTCCCTTTTCTGGCGAAGCAACTGAAAACTCTCAATCAGGGGAAAGTCCGACTCTTGATTATCAGTTTTGACGAAGCGACCGTGTCCGCCTGTCACAAACAGATACCTCACATTCGTGCGCATTGGTTGACTAGTTTTAAGCAAAATAAAACCAACGGAAATTTTCAACCCTCAGCCAAAGAGATCGCCGAAGTAGTGAAGCAAAGCGGAGCAGCGGGAGTCGGAATGAAGGGCAATCGAAAAGTCATTGATCGATTGTTTGTCAATCAGCTCAAGCAGTTCGGTTGCAGCGAATTTCATGTGTGGACGATTGACCAACGCGAAGATGCTGCCTATTTTCGGGATCTTGGTGCCTTTGGAATCACAACGAACAAACCTGCTTTGATTGGGACGATTCGTCGTCAAGCCAGGTAGCAATCAGAAAGACGTGAGTCGGTGAAGGTGTCCGGGCGCAGTTCGCTTTGCACACGTCTGCTTTGCACAGGGATTACTGCTTGGGCTTTGCACTGGTATCTGTGCTTGAGCTATCACTCACGCTTGCACCGACAATCGAGGCAATTTTTCCAGCCAGTCGGTTGACGCTGCCTTTGCCATCAGGATGCAGACGGTTGCTGAGAAATAGAAATACGCGATCTCTTTCGGGATCAATCCACATCACGGTCCCTGTGAATCCGCCGTGACCGAAAGCTTTATCGGAAAGTTGGTCTCCGCGATTGCTGGAATAAGGAGAGCGATGGTCCCATCCGTAGGTTCTTGTGCCAATGATTTTGGAGTCTCGGTGCACCTCACGTGGGTGAGTCATCATCTTCAAGGTTGCTTGAGCAAGCGGGATGGATTTCTCGCCCTTCGCAATCCGCAGCATCTGTTGTCCGTATCGTGTCAGGTCATCAGCCGTTGAAAACAGGCCTGCATGACCAGCAACTCCCTGCAGAAGGTGTGCACGTGGGTCATGGACTTCACCTTTGATCCATTGACCGTTTCGTTGCTCCGTTGCGGCGGCTCGTTTTTTGAGGTCAGCCGATGGATTGAAAGTTGTTTCCGTCATGCCAAGAGGTGCAAAAATGTTTTGCCAGGTATATTCGTCCAAACTCTGTTTGCTCACGCGTTCAACAAGCTTGCCGAGGACTATGAATCCAACATCGGTGTAGGCAAATTTTTCACCACGATTCGCAATGGGTGTCAGGTCGCAGATATTTTTCCACGAGGTCTCTACTCCGTCGCGGTAATCACGCAACGAGTTGTCGGGGATCAGGCCACCCACATGAAGAAGCAGGTCCGACACCGTGATGTTTTCTTTCCCGTTTTTTCCAAACTCTGGTAGGAGATCCGAGACTTTTTGGTGTGGAGAAAGCAAGCCGTCGCCGATCAGTTGCATCACTGACGTTGCAGTCGCGACAGGCTTGGTCAATGAAGCCAGGTCAAAAACGGTATCCATCGTCATCGGTTCAGCTATCGGTTCGACTTGGCGTTGTCCAAAAGCACGCCGGTAAAGGGTGCGGTGTCGATCAGCGATCACTACGACTGCACCTGGCATCTGCCCGTCCTCAATCCCTTGTCTGACAATCAGTTCAATGGCATCAAAACCTGGCCGGGTCGCAGATGCCTTGGGATCATCGGTCTGCAAGGGGGGGGCTGCAAGTAATGAACCAGTGTTGCAAGCATGCAAAAAACACACGGTCATCAAAATGCGTACGAGAGCTGTGCGGTTCGTCATAAAGTCTGGCGTCATAAAGTTTGACATGGTGCAGCCGTCACATCGAGTCAGGTGGCAGTACGGTTCGTCGTGCCGCGCAGTAATAGCAGTAACAACGGGACGCGCCGATCCTTCAAGATAAAGGATCAGCGATGGTAGCGTGGGATTTAGGGTGGATTTCTATTGCTTACTCTGGCTCGCGGGTTGGGAAGACACGATAGGGGCACCACTGCCCTCGTTTGAGGCGAACGATGGCACGCAGTTGCCCGTCCTGGGTCATTGCAGCAACTTCTTTGATGTTCTCGTTTTCACTTGGGTTGGTTTCATCGAGGTGCGTTTGGTCCAAACATAACCCATGACCCAAGCGTATCGCATCTTCGTTAGTGACCTTCACGCAGGGCAGGTGTTGAATGGCAAGAGATACCGGCAAAAAATGGGGTTCAAGAGCATCCTCTCTCAGTGCATCCATGGACACGGAATTCGTTAAATGGAAAGGCCCGACACCAATTCTGGACAAAAACGACATGACTGCGGTGGAACCCGCATGAACGGCCAGATCGATCCCCAATGTGCGGATGTACGTACCAGAGCCGCAGATAATGTTGAGGTCGACTTCTGGAAACTCATACCGAGTGATTTCCAATGTGTTGATTTGAACTTTTCGGGATGGCATCTCGAATTCTTCACCGGCTCGGATACGTCGATAGGCGCGTTGCCCATCTATCCAGATCGCGGAGTGAGCAGGTGGGATCTGCTCAATCTCGCCAGTTAGATTCAGGGCCGCCTGATTCAATTGGTCGCGAGTGGGAATCGGAAGATCCGGGAAATCCGTGATTTCACCTTCCAGGTCTCCCGAAACGCTTGATGAGCCGATCCGAAACGTTGCTTGATAATGTTTGGGTTGCTGTTGGACGTAGGGAACCAACCGTACGGCCGGACCCACGCCCAAAACAAGTACTCCCTCCGCGAGTGGGTCGAGGGTCCCAGCGTGGCCCACTTTGGTTTTACGTGGAAGACGCCGCTGGACAACATTCACGACATCTCGCGAGGTCATTCCGCGGGGTTTGTTGCAGCAGAGGAAGCCAAAAGGTGTCACGGCGGGTGTAGTCCGGTGGGGTTGTCAGGCGGGGCATGACCGGGTGGTTTTGTATCAGCAGTATTTCCGATAGCTTTACACGGCAGCGAATGGGGCACAATGATGCTCTACTCTGAGCCCGACCGTTGATTTGTTGTACTTCTTGAAGTGCTTTGGCAGTAGTGTGAAGGCAGCGAGGTTCGCAGCAGGAATAGCAGGAATAGCAGGAATAGCAGGATTGCATAGTCGGATTTGAACCGGGTTGATCCACGATTACGCCTCGTAGGACAACTCGGAAACGAGTCGAGTTACTGATGGTGAACGATGGAAAATAAAGAGTGCCTCGTTCTGGAGGGTGAGCGATTCAACGTTTACCAGATGGAATTGAATGGCAGTGATGGTAAGACCTACCAGCGGGAAGTGATTCGTCACCCTGGCGCAGTCGTGCTGCTGCCGTTGGTTGATCCCGATACCGTTGTTCTGATCCGGAATGTTCGTGCCACGGTCGGTGAGACCTTGCTGGAATTACCGGCGGGAACCCGTGAACCTGACGAATTGCCGGAGCAGACGGCGGCACGCGAATTGATCGAAGAAACTGGATATCGTGCCGGGAATCTTGTCGAGATTTGTGAATTCTATTCTGCGCCCGGGATCTGCGATGAATTGATGCATCTTTTTGTGGCCACAGATTTAACCGCTGGTGCACACCAACGCGAAGCTGTTGAGCAGATCGAGAATCAGTTGGTGCACCGTAATGAGATTCATCAGTTGATTGCTGATGGTGGTATTCGAGATGCCAAAACTCTTGTGGGCCTGTATTCCTTCCTGTTTTCGGATCGCTTGAAGGTTTAAGAAACCATAGCAATTATCCGGTTGCCGACAGTCTGACACCTGGTTTGAATTGAATCACGATGAATGAGTCACTTTCCCGCCGCTGCATTGTTGAGTTTCTGAGCACGTTTTGTCTGGTGTTGCTGGGTTGTGGTGCCATGGCAGTTGAATCGCGGACACAGGCGTTGACGCACGTTGGGGTTGCGATTGCTTGGGGACTGGTCGTCATGATCATGATTTATGCTGTCGGTGGGATCAGCGGGGCTCACATGAATCCGGCGGTGACACTCGGGTTCACTGCTCTAGGTCGTTTGCCTGTCAAAGATGCGTTGGGGTATGTGCCCGCGCAATGTTTGGGAGCTTTGGCTGGTGCGATCGCTATTCGAGCGACTCTGGGGGTCGATCAATCCATGCTGGGCAGCACGAATGTTCAATTGGATCTTGGGCTGACCACAGGACTGGTCATCGAGTTTGGTCTGACGTTTATTCTGATGTTCGTCGTGGTCGGAGTTTCCACCGGTGCCAAGGAAGAAACCATCACTGCTGCTTTGGCTGTCGGATCGACTATCGCCCTGGCCGCGATGGTAGCCGGACCCTTGACCAAAGCATCGATGAATCCCGCGCGAAGTCTCGGGCCTGCAGTGATCGCTGGTGATGTCAGTGAGTTGTGGCTGTACTGTGTTGGCCCGATTGTCGGCGCGATCGCCGGTGGGTTTGCAGCTCAGGCATTGCACGCGGGACGCAATCAGACGATGGACGACACCTGAGTTGATTTGCGCCATGCACGCCAGCTGAATTCACTTTACCAGTCGCCAGCAGCGATGAATTCTGCGGTTTCGATAATCTTCGGGCACAGTCTGCTTGGAAATTTCGCGAATCTCTGTCAGCGGTAACGCTGTCTCATCAAATTTGAAACGTCTGAAATTCGTTGAGAAATAGATCACGCCTCCACGCTTGATCAACGGTAACAGTTCGCCTATCAGAGGAATCGCGTCCTTCTGCACGTTCCAGTCATTTTCTGTTCGTTTGCTGTTGGAAAACGTGGGCGGGTCCAGCACCACGAGATCATACGTTTCGACTTGCGGCTGTTCACGGATGAATTGCGCAACGTCATTGGCCACAAACCGGTGTTGATTGCCTTTGAAGCCATTGAGCCGCATGTTTTCCCATGCCCAGTCAAGGTACGACTTGGATAGATCAACCGTTGTGGTTTGTTGTGCACCGCCGGCAGCAGCGTAAACGCTGAACGACCCCGTGTAGGCAAAGAGGTTCAGGAAATTGGTGCCCCCCGCGATATCCTTGACCATTTGTCGGGTCACGCGATGGTCCAGGAACAAACCGGTGTCGACATAGTCCTGCAGATTGACGAGAAACTTGAGGCCGCCCTCGTGAACCTCTATCCGTTGATTTGTTTGCGCAACTTTCTGGTATTGTGTCTTGCCCCGTTGGCGTAAGCGACTTTTGAAGTGAACGTGCGAGGGGGGAATATCGAGGGTTGCCCCCGCAGTTTGAACCATCAGGTCCAGCCAGTTGGCGTGTTGAGCAGGATCTCGGTCGTGGGGTCGTTCGTATTCGGTGATGTGAAGTTGATCTTCATATCGATCAACGATCAGGGGGATTTCAGGGACGTCACGTTCATAGAGACGAAAACAGGTGATTCCACGTTTCGTTGGCCAACGACGTAAATGTTTTGCCCGCTTTTTCAGGCGTGTTGCAAACAGTTCAGCTTGCACATAGGCCTTGTCTGAAAGGTGTCCGAATGCAGCATCGCCCGCCGCATGAATGTACGGTTTGGAGGCTGGTGGACTGTCGTCCGGCTTTAATTCAGAAGTCGTGTCGTGGCTGCTGCGTTCTGTCGTTGGAGCTTCGTCGACACTGCTGTTCTGTTCAACTGCCGTGTCTGATGTCGTCTGAGACGCTGGCCAGATGTTCGTGTCGGGTTGAGGTGACCTTGTTCCGGTTGCGGGTTCTGCTTCGTGAGTTTTCTGTCCGGGGCCTTTGCCGATGACTGGCTTTGGGCCATGGTACTGAAAATAGGTGCATTCGATTCGACCGTTGTAGAGCTTGCGACGGCGGTCCGCTTGACGGCCCATGGTGTGTTCGAATGCAGGAAAGGCAGTGAGGAAGTAATGCGACCAAGTGGGTAGCTTGCGCAGTACGTTCGGTATGGTTTGGTACAGGAACTCCAAATCATAGTCCCTGCCGACACGCTGTCCGTAAGGTGGGTTTGTAATCAGGCATCCGAAACGTCTCTTGCTGGTAACCGATTCCATCGGCGCGGCTTGAAAGTGTATGTCGGAGGCGACACCAGCACGTTCGGCATTCTCTCGCGCGGCACGCAGTACACGAGAGTCGATATCGCTGCCCTGAAGTTTTTCATCCAGTGGACCGAGTGTTGCCGCCTCCGCTGCCTGTCTTGCGTCTTGCCACATTTCTGATGGGAAGTCTGCCCACGTTTCACAGGCGAAGTCACGTTCCAGTCCGGGGGCCATGTTACGACCGATTTGTGCTGCTTCGATCGGAATCGTCCCGCTTCCGCAGAATGGATCCAGTAGAGGACGTCCATTTCGCCAGTAGCTCAGTAGAACCATGGCAGCTGCCAGAGTTTCTTTCAGCGGTGCTTTGGAAATGTGGGTGCGATAACCACGGCGGTGCAGGCTGCGACCGGTTGTATCCAGTGTCAAAGTTGCCACATCTTTTAAAATTGCGACATCGATTTTGTATTCTGCACCGGTTTCGGGTAGCTCGTTTGTCTGATGGTCGCGACGCAAGGCATCGACCATGGCCCGCTTCACTGCACGCTGGCAGGCAGGGACGCTTGTGAGCGTTGATTTGATGGATCGACCGGTGACAGGAAAAATGGCGTCTCTGGGAAGCATGTCTCCCCATGCAATCTGCTTTGTTGTTTCGAATAATGCATCGAAGTCTGCTGCCGGGAACTCGGCCACGCGAATCAGAATGCGGTCGGCTGTGCGAAGCCACAGGTTAGTCTGGCAAACCGTTGCGGCGTCTCCCTTGAAATGGATTCGCCCCGATTCGCCAATGGTCGAAGCAATCCCCATCTGTTCCAGTTCCCGACGCACCACAGCCTCAAGGCCGAATGCGCAGGCAGCGATCAAATCAAACGTTTGGTGTTTCAACGGATTGTCTGGCTCGCAGTTGGTGGAAGCGTTGCGAATAACGAGTGATCGCTTCTCTCATACTTGTTACAGTCGGATTTCGGATGCCAAGTGATTGATATTCGAGCAGGCTTGCGATGGAAGCGTTGCAGTCCCGGGTTTACAGATCAATCAGAGTTGCCTTGTACCGAACCGCCAAGCCTAGTCGATTTCGCTCGTTTTAGAGAGGGGATGATGGGCTCGTCTGAGTGGCGGGACCATGAATCGTAGCCACTGAGGCCCCACAAGCTGCCTGTGCAAGATGGCGTATGTCGATTGTTATGTGCTTGGCACTTCGGAATCCCAGTGTTTTGTCTATGTTGTGCCAATAATCCCCGTCTCGTTTCGAAGAATGTGTAAGCAAACGTCAATTGGACAGTTCAGTTCAAATCGGAACGGAAATGCCAGTCCGGCAAAATTTGATGTCGCGGGCCATCGTGTACGTCTGTGATTTCGAACCATCGTGACGGCACTTGTTGTTGACGAGTTTGCGTAATTTTCAGTACTCACCAGTATTTTCAGTGCTCACTAGGGGCAATGCCGTAACGCGGTATTGTTCCGTGAATCATTGTTTATTGACGCAGTTCACTGAGACTGTGATCCGATCTCGAGGAGCGAAACGTGAGCAACCAAGTTCAAGCTTCAGCTGCATGCAGTCTTGTTCACTGCCGTGCTGTTTTGTTCTTTTCACTTTTCACGCCTGTGTTTCTGGGACACGTCACGTTGCTTGCTGATGAAAGTCGATTCACAGGAGACGGGCAATTGACGGACCGAGGTCCTGAGGTTGCAGCGGAGAGATTCCTCCTGGATTTGGGACCGGTCAACTTGAATCAGGATGGTGACTATGAGTTCAAATTCAGCGGATTGCCGGTTGTGCGATTCAATACACAACTACTGATCAGCATGAAACATTATTTCAATGTCCGGCCTCGACCGGCGGCAGACAGGCCAAGCTGGTTCGATGAGGTGAGTGTTGCTTTGCGGCTGACAAAAAATGGTCACGAAAAAGCCGTTTTCGAATTCGACGGAACATTGTCTCAGCTGACGTGGACCAACGGGGCTCCCAAACCCAATCAATCCGCATTGTACGTGAGAGGTCGCAATGCAAATGATACTGGCTCGCTGGTTGTTACCGAGCCGAATGTAACGTACCGGTTGTCTTTGAAAGTTCGGTCCAATACCAGAAAGGCCGTCCCCGCAGAACTGGTGCTCAGTGGCGGTGGTTGGAAACTGGATTCTGTTAATGCAGATCAACGTTTTAACGGCCTGTTTGCAAACGCGGACAGCAACGGTGACAAACAGCTAAGTGAGCAGGAAATTCCCTCAGCGTGGAAGAAAAACTGGTTCAGGTTTGATGTTGATGCTGATGGGTTTCTGTCACGCGCGGAAGCCAGGGAACTCATGGCATCGAAGGTTTCCTTGCGCGGGGCACCGACGAGCTCTTTTTCCTTTCCGTGGTTTTGGAAATGATGCAAGTTTGATTGATTGCACGCTGTTGTTATCGCAGTTGTTGCTGTCGATGCATTGAAACAGCATCGGAGTGGTCCTGCTTGCGTTGATTGCGCCGGTGGTGAATGGCACCGGTGGTGAATAAGGGCGTTGCCAAGTTGCAGGGCTGTGCCACGCTTGAAATCACCCAAATTCCAATGCTCTTTCCGCATCGTTGTGTTCAACGGTATCGGTGGTGAGTGCGATGCCCATCTGGTCAGCGAGTGTGCGTAATGTTTCTGCGTTGTAACGTCGGCTGAATGTCAGGGAAAACTGTTGATCTTCTTTTGTAAATTGCACTGAATTCATGATCCAGCCCAGATGGATTTGCAAGTTGGTGTCAGGTGCGAGAACGTGCTCCCGTTGTGGTAACCACCAACGTGATTCCTGCAGTATCCACCCGCCATTTTCTTTTTGACGCCGCAGCAGGCGGAGTCGGCTTTTTGCTGCAAAATTTCCCAGTTCGGATCGGTTGAAAACGATCAGTTCTGCGGTTCGTGGTTTCCCATGGGGGGGCCATAGTCTGGCAAATACCGGATCGAGAACCATGGTGCGATAGAACAGGGTGCGTCGGTAGGCCCACCGGAAAATGATCAATGCGACGATGAAGAATGCCAGATTGATAATGGTGGCCAAGGTGGGACTGAATGCGTAGATCGCCATCAAGCCCAGGCATAGAGCCTTGTTGCAGAGTTCGAAAACGGCATCCAGAAAAGGTACTGGTGTCAGCCATGCGAGGAACTCAAAAAAGAATTTAACGCTATTGATGACCAAAATGTTGATGATCATCGCAATCGCCAGAAAGGTATCCAGGCCTGCATTGAAAACACCCATTTGCACCACCGCCAACGGTTCGTCTCCACCAGTGTCCACACTCGTGCTGATTTTGATTACCAGCAGAATTATGATTACAGCATAGGCCTCAAGCCGATCCACTGCTTGAGCAAATGGTTTGCTGACTTTGGTAAATCGCGGAACGCTGCTGATGATTGTCAGGGCCAGAAAAGTGATGAAGATCGTCTCGCTTCGCAAAGCTCCATGGTTGCCAAGCATGGGACTGTTACTGGCCCACTCCGGACCCCATAGCGAAACGGCTGACAGGCATGTCACACCAAAGAAAGGCGATAGGGCAAGTGGCGTTAGCGGTCCCAGTAGTTCGGTGATGCCGCTGGTTTGAATCAGGGTGGAAGTCGTGGCAATAGTACCAGCATCGACTCCATCTGCATCAAGCGGACCGACTACGCTTTCGATCAAGTGCTGGGAATTCGCTGTCGTTGCGGTGTTTGATGACGCGCTGGTGTCCGTGTTGTCATTTGGGTCTGTCGCATTAGCGTTGTCTGTGTGACTCGGTTCGGCATCTTGGGCCATCCCGTTTCGGTGGTAGACCGGTGGAGTGATCGCTACGAAGATGAATAGCAGACAGAGGATACGTTTCATTTTGATCTGCCAGTGAATGCGTATGGATTTGAACTTTTGACTTGGGCAGGCTCAGGGTCAATCAGTGAAGGATGCTCTCAAGGTGCCTGATTGCCTTGGTCAGTTTTGGTCGTGTTCCCAAGGTTGACCCGCTCGCCCCGCGGCCCAGAGCCGCAGACCTTTCAGACGCTGTTTACCTCTTGCGTAATAAGCCTCGCTCAGACCGGCAAGGTGTTGTTTTAACAATGCCTGATAGCGTTGTTCCAGAACTTGTGTGTCGTGTGAATGTGACAATCCTGCGAATAAGCCGTTCTGGATCATACTGTCAGCGACTGCTGCGCCGAGTATCTGGTGCCCCTTGATTGAAGGGTGCAGGTGATCAACGAACAGCTCGGGATCCGCAATTCCATCGGGAAGCCGATTGCCATTGGCGTCACGTTGGTCAAACAGAATCGGGGTCGGAATGGTCGGGATTTTCTCGCGTTTGGAAATCTCAGCCACTGATTGCCCAATTTTTGTGGTCGCCCTCAGTGGACAGACGTCAAAATCCCTTGCCAGTTTCAAATGCTCAGTTGCCTTTGGGATATCCCCCTGCTCGTAAAATAAACGCCCGGCAACGTAATGAGCACCAGCATCCAGAGGGTCAATGGTCAGGCACTGCTGACACGCGGTGAGGCGTTCTGATGTGGCAAGTTGGGCATCGCTGGCCCTGACCCACGCTTGTTGCCATTCCTCACGTTGTTTTTTCGACAGATCGCTGGCCAATTCAACTTTGAAAGGTGGTGTGTTCACCAGATCGCAGGCTGGCATGCAAATCCACAAAGGTATCTCAGCTTTCTTGATTTGTGTGACCATCGTAAAAAGTGCGGAGTCAAAATGTTGCTCGACACCATGTCGCCAGTTCGGGTCACGATGGTATTTTTCAAGGCCGCCGACATGATCAAGCCGTGCGTCTACTTCCGTCGTCATCTTTGATGTTGGTTTGGTGTCGGGCTTGAAACGTTCCTGCAACCACGAGACGGTACGGATCTTACCCGAAAGGCTTGCAAGCCATGTCTGAATTGCCCCCGCTTCCAACAGTGCACCATATTCTCGATCCTCGAGAAATTCGTTGTGCCCGGTGTACAGCACAATGGCGTCAGGTTCGTGTTGCAGTACTTCGGTAACAAGCTTGGAAACGCGATAGCTGGCATAAGAAATGCCACCCACGTTAACGACTTCAAAGTCGGTGTCGGGAAACGCAGCCCGCAGCCTCATTTCCAACCAGATTGGAAACGCCGTTTCGGTTGAAAATGGTCTTCCTTGAACTGTCGATCCACCCAGGACAAAGATTCGCTTGGTTGCGTCATGCTTGTTCGCTGAAAAAACAGCAGGCCGAAAAAAGTTCATCCGGTGTTGGGGGATTTTCCATTCATTCGCGTCCGCGTCCAATTCAAACAGCGGTTCCAGTTGTTGCAGATCAACGTAGGGATCGACGGTTGCATCTTGAGGCGATTGCGGAGCGAAAACACGAAGAGCTATTTCAAGAATTCCAAAGGGTAACAGTGCCAGACAGATCGTTGCCAGTGCCATCCACCATCGATGGCGACTGGCGGAAATTGATGTTCCAGACCCAGACTCATCAGGCTTTGAGCCACCGTCATTTTTCCGAGAACGGTTGTCGTTGGATTCCATGATCAAGCAACCAGCCTCGATTTCAGGCTGGGTTGATCCGTAGGGCATGTGTTCTGTGTCCACCGGGTACGTTCGCCATGACATTGCATTTCAAGACGATTGACGCGGCCGGTCATGGCAGAGGTGAAGTTCACAGTTTACTTGCGGTAGATCAGGTACTGGCATGGGAGGGTCCCGTGATGATGGCTATCGCCAGTTCTCCAGCATACCTTGGTTTTCAGTCTCAGTGGCGAGTCCGTGCAATACAACATTCAGTTTACGGGATGATATTTCACGTCAAGTTCATGTGTGACGAAATCTTGTTCATCAGGTGCAAGCAGGTGGCGTCTCTCGTTCGTTGCATCGATGGGTAGCTGTGCTGTGTGTTTGCGTTCGAATTCGGATGGCGGGTTTTACTCCGCGGTGCAAATTCGGGCCATGATCGCTGTGGCAGCCTTTGCTGACGGGCACTCCTTTTGTGATCCAAGTGCTATGATGCAGAGGCTATGATTTAGGCGTCAGGTTGCTCTCCCCATGCTGTTTCGGCTCTGCTCCGGAGAACAGCTCCTCGTACTTTCCGTTGCCTCACAAAATATTTTCAATGACCACGACCCAACATATTTACCTGACAGGATTTCGCGGCACTGGCAAAACGTCGGTGGGATCCATGCTGGCAAGCTCACTGGGGCGTACCGTGATTGACTTGGATGGTGTAGTCACAGCGAACGCAGGCAAGTCGATCAGTGAGATATTTGAGGCTGGTGGTGAGGTTGCTTTTCGTGATTTGGAATCCAACGCCTTGGAGTCGATTTCGCAAACCGAAAATGCCGTGATTTCCCTTGGGGGCGGTGCCATTTTGCGGGCTGAAAATCGGGCGATCATCCGTTCAACAGGTGTCTGTGTTTGGCTTGAGTGCGATGCGGAGACCATCGCACAGCGGTTGCAGCAGGATGATGTCACTTGCCAACAGAGGCCAGCATTGACCACCTTGGACGAATTGCAGGAAATTCGTGAACTGCTGCAGGCCCGGCATTCCCTTTATCAGGAAGCAGCTGATTACCGTATCGATACGGTTGGTAAGACGATTGAGCAGGTTGCCAAGCAGGTTATGGAGTTGCTGATGGACAATGCATCCGCTTGAATGCGGTATTGGCGTCCGGAATGAAAAAAGTCTTGCTGAAATTTGGAAAGCCATGCATTCCTGGTCCCGATCGGTCTGTTGCGACAGGGGGGGAAATCGGTAAGCTGTCATGAGCAAGCAGTCTAGCCCCTTTGGGTGAGCTTGCAGCGGCCCCGATCCCGATGCATGTCGTGATCGGAAATGATATCAATTGAGATAGATATCATTCGGTATGGCGAGGCGAATCCAATCCAGGGTTTGTTATCGTCGTCTGGGTCTGATGGATTCAAGGTAGCTAAGTAAGGATTGCAACGTGTTTGTAGCAGCGTCGACCGAGTGCTGGCCCGAGATGGAATTCGAAGAGGCCATCGAGGTTCTCACTGATCTTGAATTTTCGGCCGTGGAAATAGCGGTTCACGAATCTGGAACCCTCAAGCCAAGCCAGTTGCTGGGGGATCCCGATCGTGCGGTTCAGATATTGAGGCACACTCATCGTTTGGATATTTCCAGTTACAGTTTGGAATTGGGTAGTAAGGGAGCGGCACATTACGAGGACTTCAAGGAGTTCTGTCGTATTGCCAAAACGACCAAGGTGGTTAACGTGACCGTACCTTCGGGTGAGCATGGAACGCCTTTCAATGAAGAGGTGGAACATCTGCAGCAACTCGTGATGATTGCTGAAAGCGAGGGCATCCGCGTTGCCGTTCGAAGTCAACTGGGTTGTCTTAGTGAGGATCCGGATACTTTGATGGTTCTGTGCAACAATGTTGACGGGTTGGGTATCACGCTTGACCCCAGTGTTTACATTTGTGGCAGTGCCAACGGCAAGAACCTCGACAAAATACTGAAGTTTGTCTGTAACGTGCACCTTCGCGACACACGGCCCGACGCGTTTCAGGTCAGCGTTGGTCAGGGAGAGGTGGATTACGGTAAACTGGTCACACAGCTGGAGCGGGACAAATATGATCGCGGCTTGGTTGTTCACATGACTCCGTGCGATGAAATGGATCAGCGCGTCGAGTTGAGGAAGCTTCGACGTTTGCTTGAGACGTTGATGTAAAATTTCAGCGAGTCATGGAAACGTGATTCGTCTTCGGATGACGTGGCGGATGCATGCCTGTTTCTCGTACTGAAATTGATCGTATCAAGGCTCGTCTTGGTGACGGCACAACTTTGCCGCGGCCGAGGTTGGTGCCTGAGTTGTCTTACGGGCGGCATCGCGGTCCTGCACGGCCGCAGTCGCGCCTGGCTGCAGTTGCGGTTGCGTTGTATCACTGCCCCACACAGGGCTGGGTGATTCCATTAACACTCAGACCGCTGAACCTGCAGCATCATGCGGGGCAAGTGTGTTTGCCCGGTGGCCGTGTTGAAGCTGGTGAGACGATCTTTGAAGCAGCCTTTCGCGAGTTCCGGGAAGAGCTTGGTGTCGATGCAAAGGTCACCAACTTCTGTGGGCAGTTGTCACCTCAGTACGTGTATGCCAGTGACAATCTGGTGCATCCTGTGGTCGCCGTGATTGAGCATCCCCAGCCATGGAAGCCTGATCCAGTGGAAGTCTCGCAGGTGATCACATTGCCTCTGAGCCAACTGGAAACGCTGGTGACGGAAACTTTTTCGGAAAACAACGGTGGCTCTTTTTCACGAAAAACAACCGGATCCTCCCGTGTAAAGTCCCAGGGACACCAAGTAATCAAGCAACGGGGGGTTGTGGTGAACTCTGCCGAAGTGGATCAGTTGCGTTTTCGAGCCCCCGTGTTAACTCATCAAGAACACCAGATTTGGGGAGCCACAGCATTGATTCTGGACCAATTGGCCCGAGTCTTGCACGATCGGAAGTAGGAACTTCGGCGTACCTGCCATCGAGCCAGCCACTAGCAGGTTGTTTGGGGGGAATGCCGCTCGGAAGGCATTTAACAGGGCTTCGACACTGCCTTGGGGTTGGCCGCTTTTGCTGCCGCGACGTTTTGCATCAAATTGACACCGCCGCCTCGGTTCCTACAATCTTGCAAGCCGTATGAGTGGTAGCTGTCGCTGCCGTTTGACGCGTTGGCAGGTGGGAAAATGGCCTGAACGACGATTAACCAGTAAATGAAGGAAAGCAGACGATGGCTTCTGATGCCGTAAAAGAATTCACTGATGACAATTTCGACTCTGATGTGCTGCAGGCCGATGGGGCAGTCCTCGTTGACTTTTGGGCACCATGGTGTGGGCCCTGTCGTCAGATTGCTCCGATGATTGACGAACTGGCCAGTGATAACCCGTCTGTCAGTGTCGGCAAAGTGAATATTGATGATAACCCGGGCGTTGCTCAACGCTTCGGTATCTCCAGTATCCCCACCTTGCTGCTCTTCAAAGGGGGGGAACCGGTGGAGAGTTTTGTTGGTGTTCGACCAAAAACCGCTCTGCAGGAAGCAATCGACTCGGCTTCTGCCTAGGTTCGGAAGTTGAGAGCCAGATGTGGTGGCGCGGGCCTGATCCGGTTGGTGTTTCTGGCACTCTGGCTGCTGGTTGAACTAGCGATTTCGGCAAAAGAGCTGATCTGCAACTTCGCATGATATGGAACTATGCCAACGGGCTGCCTTTGGGCAGCCTGTTTTTTTGGCTGTCCATTACTCGGTTTCTACGGTTGAGATTGGTGGGCAGGTCGCACACTTCTATTGATCCGCAGAGCAGCCAGACTGGAAATCAGCGTCCCGGCGATCTGGGTTCCCTTGGCAAAAACGGTCAAGGCGGAGCCGTTGCTGCTCGGGTAATGGTTTGCGGTTGGAAGAAACGATGGGTGGAATAGCGACCTTGAGGTTGAGCGGGACGTTTTGTTGCAAGTTTATCGAGAGAGACCAATTTGAATACGACAACGGTACACAATATCGGCGAACGAAGTGCGGCAGCTTTCGAGCGGGCTCGAAAGCTGATGCCGGGAGGAGTCAACAGTCCCGCGCGAGCGTTTGGAGCAGTTGGTGGTACGCCTCTCTTCATTGAGCGAGCTGAGGGACCTTACCTGTTTGATATCGATGGTC
>JAPOKD010000157.1 GCA_029977825.1 Planctomycetota bacterium
ACCGAGACCCCCGCGATGCGTTTGAAATCGAATCTCGACCCGGATGCATTGGTCGAGTGTCGTTCTGTTCAGAGTATCGCTCAACAGCTGTGTTTCTGTCTTGAATGCAGAAAGAAAGACAGAACGCGCCGTTCGCTGGCTTACGGCTGGACCATGTGACGCTTATTGACCTTGAGCCTGCGAGCTTGCTGCGTGGCAAGTCGCCAGTAGTGTGGGCACTCGTCTAGTACTGCACATTCTGGTACCAGCGTTTCAAGAGCAGAGGCTGGTCTTTCGGCTCCGGTGCTGTTCCCAGAGTTGCATCAAGCAGCGGCTTGTATTGGTGAGATCCATGAACGGAATTTCGGCAGCCAGCAGGCGCGATGCACCTGTCCGTCCGCCATGCTTCGGTTCACCACCCGAGGGAAGACTGTCGTTGCACTGACATCACGAGTTGCCCTGCCGAAAAGAGATTCGAAACCGCCGTCGCGGTGACCATGGCTTGAAGGGCAACTCGAAGCAAAGATTTTCGCAGGCTAGTTTGCCACTGAGATGGGGCCGTGGTCATCGCAGTGATCACCATGAGGGTGATGCAGATGACCATCGACGAGATAGTCAATGTGATCGCCGTGTGGAACTGGCTCGTGGCCGCATCCGGGACCATGCACGTGATCTGAATCATGGCAGCCGCATTGGTGGGCCGGTGTGCACGCGTCAGGATTGGTTCCACTCACTTCGATCTTGTGTTCAACAACGGACCCGTCATCTGCCATGTGATGCAAATGACCGTCGTGCAGATAATCAACATGTCCATCGTGCTCGATTCCAGTGTGTTCGCAGTCCGGACCGTGCTGGTGGTCATGATTTTCGTGTGTATGGCTCATCGTTTTCTCCGTGATGAAACAGGATTGAAGTTTTTTTGACGTGTGAAATATGAAGTTCGAATTTTGGATCAGGAATCTTCCATCGCGTGCATGACCCCGTTGGTCACCAGTCGCGAAATGTGTCCATCTGCCAAGCTGTAGAAGACATGCTTACCCTCTCGTCGGGACCCGACAATTCGTTCACTTTTGAGAATTCTCAAACGCTGTGAGATGGCCGGTAGCGGTTCGTTGAGGACGCTGGCAAGCTCGGAAACACAACATTCCTGTGCTTCCAGCATCATCAGTAGTCGCAGTCGCTGAGGGTCACCAAGCGCGCGAAAAATCGCGGCGGCCCGCTGGCAAGTGGCATCGTCAACGTCTGATGGTTGGTGATGGTGATCGCCGGTGCTGCAGGATGGAGCGTCTTCGTCGCCTCGATTTGCTGAATTATCTTTTATTATGTTCATAGCTATACAGTTGCATTACTCTGTAAGTGTAATAGTGTCAGCCAGGAAGTCAACTCATTGATCGGATTTCTATTGCAGAATTTGCAGCAGAGAATGCCGCGGTTTGTCGCTTCCTGCGCGAACGCTGCGGAAGCTGGTGTGCTTGAGTGGAGGCAAGCCGATTGCAGTTGTGGAGATGGCAGTTTTGGAACTGCCTCAGTCTCCTGCTCTGATTGCCAGAGGGCTTGGTGAAACTCTCCGCTGCAGCCCGCTGCTATGGTTGCCGTGATTTCCACACTTTCATGGCGGCCGATGTCAGGGCGGCCGATGCATCATGCGCGCATTCAGATCAAAATGTTTGCCACGCTCTTCGCGTTCGCTGTCGTGAGCATTGCGTTTTGGAAACAGCTGATTTCATGACGCTCGTAGAATAGGTTTTCAGGCAACTGCAGCGTGGTAGGTGTAGAGAGCACCAACAGTCAGGATGATCACCGCTCGGATATGAGCCCATGGTAACTGACCAATTCGGCCTTGGTGTTTGAACAGGCGGTCGCCAAATTTCTGCACGAGTAAGCCAACCACCGTCAGTGAACTTGCGATACCGGCAGCGAACAATGCGATCACTGCGTAAGCGGCAATCGGCATGCCGGTCGCAATTCCTGTGAAATAGGCGGCCAATGCCGATGGGCATGGCAATAGTCCGAACGCGATTCCCAGTAACGCACTCATTGAATAACTGCGTCTCTTTGATGGCGTGTCTGATTCGCATTGGTGATTCGAATGATGCTTGCAGCCACACGTTGGCTGCTTGAACCAGCATGCCGAAATAAACATCCAGGTTCCAACGGCAAGAACCAGTAAACCACTGATCCATTGCATGATCGAGATGATCTTTTCGTTTTCGTGGTGGTGGTCGCCGGTGATCGCGTGCTGCGTTACGTGAACGATGAAGGCGATAGCGAGTAGTGAAACCGAATGCGCCACAGCGCTGGAAAGGCCCATGACCACCGGATGCCAGAAGCCACGCCGTTCACCCGAAAGGTAAACCAGCATCGCCGTTTTCCCGTGTCCGGGCTCGAGCGCATGGATTGCTCCGAGAAAAAACGCCAAGCCAAGGGTCATTTCATGAGTGTGTTCATGCATGGCTGGAGCCGCGGAGAAAAGGGTAGAGAAGCTACTTTGCTCGTCTTGGTACGCTAGAAAACGTACGCTACACAACGGTCTTTGGTTCAGGATGGAAGGTCGTGTCCAGATCTTGACCGCGAAACGCCATGATCAGGACTTGACCGAGAAACGTAATGATTTTGCGCAGGTTCGTTCTTGCGACGATGGGACGCTGTCGGGGCGGGGGGGATGCCGGTTACGAGTAATTCCTGTTTCAAAATCAGTCCGGGTCACGTGGGGCCGTCTGTTTGAGTTTCATCGGTTGTCGCTGCAGTTTCTTGTTTCCTGATGCAAACCACAGGAAAACGGTTGGAAAGGGCTGCTCAGTCGCCGTTTCGATTAGAACCGGGCTATTCAACTTTACATCCCGTCGCTGTGTGTTCAGATGTCATCAGTGAGTTGGGGGGTGTTGAAGAATTCCAACATCGCGATGAAATTTAAGCGGTAATTCATGATTGCACCGGTAGTCATACGAAGGTGTCAGTGCATTACGCTGCCCCACAAAATGAAACGACACATCATTGCAAACCAAACATGCGACAAACGACCCATCGAATCCACGCATTGCTCATTCTCCAGCTTTTCATCGGTATGGGCCTGATGACTCAAGTAGCGGCTGAGCAGCGTCCCAATGTCGTCACGCTCTACGTCGACGATCTCGGCTACCGCGATATCGGCTGCTACGGTGGTCCGGTCAAGACCCCGGTTCTCGACAAGCTGGCTGCTGGTGGCGTGCGTTTCACCGACTTCCACTCGGGCGCCCCAACCTGTTCCCCGTCGCGGGCTACTTTTCTGACGGGGCGTAACCACCATCGCACCGGAGTCTACTCGGTCCTCGACGAACGCTTTCACCGGATGCACCTTCTGAAGAGCGAGAAGACGATCGCCGAAGTGCTTAAAGAAAACGGCTATGCCACCGCTCACTTTGGCAAGTGGCACCTCGGCATGCCTGTGCAGAATCGCGATAATCCGACACCCGCTGATCATGGCTTTGACTATTGGTTCGGCGTCGTCAACGGCCCGGGTCGCAGTCACAAGAACCCGACCAACTTTCTGCGCAATGGCAAACGCGTGGGAGAGATGAAAGGTTATTCCTGCCAGATCGTGGTCGACGAAGCTCTTACCTGGATCGATCAAAAGCGTGACGGCGACGAACCCTTCTATCTGAATCTCTGGTTCAATGAACCGCACGATCCGATTGCGGCGCCTGACGAGATCGTTTCACAGTATGGTGGGCTCAACCAGCGGGAAGCCATCTACAGTGGCACGATCGACAATACAGATCGAGCCATTGGACGACTCGTTGCAAAACTCGAAAAACTCAGTGAGCTCGACAACACCATCATTATCTACGCTTCCGATAACGGCAGCTACTTGCAAAAACGAAACGGTGAACTGCGTGGCAAGAAAGGATCGCTCTTCGAAGGCGGGCATCGCGTCCCGGGCATCTTCTACTGGAAAGACGGGATCCCGGGCGGACGAGTCGAGAAGGAACCGGCTGGAGTCGTTGACCTTTTCCCCACTCTGTGTGGTCTGATCGGCATCGATAAACCCGAGGACGTGCATCTCGACGGCTCCGACCTCGCACCGTTGCTCACTGGCTCCGGTTCGTTCAAGAGGCATCAGCCTCTTTTTTGGATGGCCGGGACAAGCATGGTCATGAGAGTGGGTGACCACACACTCTTCGCTTCCAGCACTGCGAAATCGCCAATCGACTTCGAATCCGCCAATCGACTCATGGAGCAAGTCAAAGAAGTCCTTGGCGACGATCTTGAGAAAGAGCTGGGCGGCATGGATCTTCGCTCTCGAATGTTCAACGGGAAATTCGCCAATCCCGAGGCCAATCGGCTGAGGGATCAACACCGGAGATTGTTCTATTTTCAGGAGTCCTGGATCCCGGAGCTCAAAAAGAGCGGACTTGGTCGTCTCCAACTGTATGACCTCTCCAAAGATCTCGGTCAGCAAAATGACATTGCGAAAGAGCGACCCGAACTCGCCGCCCGCTTGAAAAAACAAGCCGCGACCATCTTCCGAAGTGTCATGGCAGACGCCCCGGAATGGGCCGCCCTTGAAGAACCGGACGCTGCGAAGAAGTCTCAAAGCCGCAGCAGAACTCGGCAAGAGTTTCGGCCGCCCCGCAATGGTTCACCCCAATCGACGAAAGTCTCGACGACTTCCGCTACGAAGGAATCTCGTAAACGCCCCAACGTCGTTTTGATTTTTGCTGATGACATGGGCTATGGCGACGTCACCTGCTACGACGCCAAATCCAAAATCCATACGCCAAATCTTGACCGGCTGGCCAAGGGTGGCATGCGATTCACGGATGCGCATTCGGCCTCCGCTGTCTGTACGCCTTCACGCTATGCCCTGCTGACCGGCCGCTACGCGTGGCGAACCGGATTGAAGAGTGGCGTTCTCGGTGGCTTCTCACAGCCACTCATCGAGAAAGGACGCATGACAGTGGCGGATATATTCCAAGGCAAGGGCTATCGGACTGCCTGCATTGGGAAGTGGCATCTGGGAATGGATTGGGCCGGAGGAATGCGTGGAGAAAAGGGCTACACCATGCGTAACACTTCGCAGGGAATCGATTTCACAAAACCGATACAGAACACCGCCATCGTCAACGGATTCGACGAGTACTTCGGGATTGCCGCATCTCTGGACATGCCCCCCTATGTTTTCATTCGGAATGACAGTGTCACCGAGCAACCTACGTCCAGCTTGAAGGAAGAAGACAAAGGTGGCCGGCAGGGGCCTGCGGTTCCTGGCTGGCGCCATAAACACGTCATGCCGACCTTGACCGACGAGGTGATCTCCTTCATCCAAAGCAATGATCAAAGCCCCTTTTTCGTTTACATGCCACTCAATGCACCTCACACACCTCACGCGCCCGGTGATGCTTTCGTCGGTAAGAGCAAATTGGATATCTATGGCGATTTCATGGTGGAGGTGGATCATCACATAGGAAGGGTGATGGATGAGTTGGATCGGTTGAAACTCTCAGACAACACTCTGGTGATTGTGACCAGCGACAATGGACCTGAGACCAACATGTATCAACGCCGGGACAAGTTTGGTCACGACAGTTCCTCGCACTTCCTGGGAGCCAAACGCGACAACTGGGAAGGCGGACATCGGGTTCCTTTCATCGCACGTTGGCCAGGCGTGATCACGTCCGGCTCGAAGTGCGACACACCGTTTTGCCTGGTCGACATGATGGCGACCTTTGCGGAAATGGCGTCGGTTGAACTGCCCCAGGATCAGGGTGTCGATAGCGTTTCCATTTTTCCGTTGATGCAGGGTGGAGGTGGTGACTCGCGAGAAGACCACGCGATCATCCATCACTCATTGACGGGGAGATTTGCGATTCGCAGGGGTGAGTGGAAATTGCTGTTGCACGCTGGATCCGGAGGGAATGGTTACGGAGCTGGGCAACGAAGCAGCAGGTACAACGGAACGATCGAACAGAAGTCATTCAGTACAGCGAATCGCCAGCTCTACAACATGCAGGTTGACCCGGATGAGACGACCAATCTGATTGAGAAGCGTCCCAAAGTCGTTGCGGAATTGACCGCTCTGGCCAGCGAATATGTCAGAAAAGGACGCAGTACGCCCGGACCTCAGCAGAAGACGGTCTTGCAGAACTGGCCTCAACTTGACTGGCTTTCGTTGCAGCCAGTGCCAGCGACATCGGGGGACGCTCTCGATACAAATCAAAATACGCGCAAGCAGAAAAAGTAAACCTTGATTGAGCAACTGAGATGAAAACCTTTCTTACCACATTGTGCTTTCTGTTGTTGGCTTGTCCCGGTTTTGCCAAGGAAAACCCACCGAACGTGCTTTTTCTTGCTGTCGACGATTTGAACAACTGGGTTGGCTGTTTGGGCGGACACCCTCAGGCGAAGACACCGAACATCGACGCTTTGGCAAAAAAAGGCGTGTTGTTTGAGCAGGCGTATTGCGCCGCGCCGCTGTGCCATCCGTCGCGTACCGCAATCATGACGGGGCTACGGCCATCGACGACTGGCATCTATGGCAATCTGAATTGGTTTCGCGACATGCCGCAGTACAAGGACTGGGTGACCCTTCCGCAGTATTTCCGTCAACATGGGTATCTCGCTTGGGGTGGAGGCAAACTTTATCATCAGGCGCATGGCAAATTCTCTGATGCGGCTGCGTGGGATCATGTTTATTCCACTCGCACCGGCGCCGTACCGCCTCCCCCACGCGATCGTTACAAGCACGGTCTTCGGCCCAAGTTCGAATCCAATCCAATCCTTGCCCGGCTCATCGACTGGGGGCCGACTGATTATCCCATCGAGGCGAATCCGGATTGGAAGACCGCCGAAGGTGCTGCTCAGTTCCTCAAGCGAGACCATGAAGGACCCTTCTTTCTCGGTTGTGGCATCTACCTGCCTCACCTTCCCTGGTATGCCCCGAGGAAATTTTTTGACATGCATCCCCTCGAAGACATCGAACTACCGCCCTACAGGTCCGATGACTTCGACGACATCCCTGCCATTGGTCGGCGAATGGGCGAACGCCACATCAAGCACATTCGTGAAAGTGGCAAATGGAAGGAAGCTGTTCAGGGTTGCCTCGCAGCTGACTCCTTCGCTGATGCATGTGTGGGGCATGTGCTTGATGCACTTGAACAAAGCCGTTATCGCGACAACACCATCGTTGTCCTTTGGGGCGATCACGGCTACGACGTTGGCGAAAAGAAAATCGCGAAGTCGGCGCTCTGGGAGCAGACGACTCGTACACCATTGATTGTCTATGCACCGGGCAAGTTGCCTTCAGGGGCTCCTGCTCATGGAAAGATCTGCAAGAGCCCGGTTAGCCTGCTTGACCTTTATCCAACGTTACTGGAATTATGTGGCTTGCCGGAAAACAAACAACTTGAAGGACGCAGTTTCGCGTCGCTTGTCGGCAAGCCCGACGCCGATTGGCCGTATCCAGCCATCATTACGCACTCGCCCCACTGGCTCGGTGTGAATCATGCGGTTCGCTCAAAACGTCACCACTACATTCGTTACTCCGATGGGGGCGAGGAGTTGTACGACATGCAGAACGACCCTAATCAATGGCGAAATCTGGCAGGTAGTCCTGCTCTTGCTGACGTCAAAGAAGAACTTCAAATGTGGTTGCCCAAAACGAATGCTCCACATTTCCGCGTGGATTCCAAGTGAGATCTGTTGCACTCAACGGGTGTTTCAAGTGATCAGTGTTTCTGTTGTTTGTTCCCGATTTCATGAACAACAGTTGCTTTTAGACGGGGTCTCTTCGTCGCGATCCTGTTGGGGTGGTGGTTTGCGGGCAAAGGATATGAAGTTTTACTGAGGGTTCGTTCTTCTGTGAAAGAAGTGTCCCATCACGTATGTTGAATCTGATAAAGTACGAACTGTCCTGTTCGATGTCCAAGACGTTTCCGGAGGCTGGATTCATGCTTCGATTCTTGTCGAGATGCACTGCTGCTTTTGCCGCGACACTCTGCTTTGCCACATTTGGTGTTGCTCAAACTAACCAGGATGTTGTGGGGAAAGACTACTTGCCCGCGGATGCCATCGCGACTGCTGTTGTGACTGTCAGCGATACGATGGCAAGCCCCGCTGCCGAGCTTTATCCCACGGAAGTTGCCGATGCATGGTGCAAACAGAATTTTGGAGTCGAGGCGCGGGACATCATCCATGCCAAACTGGTTGTCGGGGCTCCTGGCCCCGTTGGACCGATGTTTGGATGTGTTCTCCGGCTGAAAGCAGATTTCGACGTCAAGAACATCAACCCGGAGATGGTCGATGCGCAGAATGCAGTCGATATCGATGGCCATACGGCCTATGCTCTCAATGGAATGCCTGGCATGTTCCTGTGTGCCCAAAATCCCCGGACAGTGCTTTTCGGATCGGAAAGCTACCTGCCGTCCATGTTGCTTGCTGCGAATGGCGTTCCCAATGGAGCACTGGGTAGGCTGGCCGAATCCACCCAGCACACCGGTACGTTGACAGCGATGACCGTGGTCGAGCCGATGCGTCCTATGATTAATGGCTTGCTCCAAATGCAGGCGGAACAACTGCCACCTCAATTTTCGAAATTCTTAAGAATTCCCAATCTCATCGATGCAGTCTTGATGCGAATGGACTTGCAGAATCCGGAGGAAGGCATGCAGGTGGTCATGGTTGCGGGTGATGAAGCGAAAGCGGACGAATGTCTTGATACGTTGAAGGAAGGAATGCGTTTGGGGCAGCAAATGTTTCTCGCTCAAATGAATCAAGCGGCCACTGATGACTCGGTAATGCAAGCAACGGCGCAGTACATGCAGCGACTGAGTGATCATTACGTGGACATGATGACGCCTGCACAGGAGGGAAAACGTTTGACAATCACTGTCAATGCATCGCAGGGCATGGCGACCCAGGGAGTGCTGGTTGGGCTGTTGTTGCCCGCGGTGCAGGCCGCGCGAGAGGCCGCCAGACGCATGTCATCTTCCAATAACTTGAAGCAGATTGGTTTGGGAATCCACAATCATCATGCGGCGTTTAAGAAGCTGCCACAAAATATCACCAGTGAAGATGGCACACCTTTGTTGAGTTGGCGCGTCGCAATTTTACCTTTCATTGACGAATACGATTTGTACAAACAGTTCAAACTCGATGAGCCTTGGGATAGCCAGCATAACATCAAGTTGCTCGATGAAATGCCGGCAATCTTCAAGCACCCAAAGATGGTGACACCACCCGGTACGACGGTTTATCAACGGCCAGTTGGAAAAGGGTTGATGTCACCTGATGGCAAATTGGGATTTCGAGAGGTGACTGATGGCTTATCCAACACCATCATGGGTCTTGAAACCCCGGCCAAAGACACGGTGAAGTGGACACAGCCGGACGATATTCGCTTGGACAATGACGCTCCGCTTAACAAGCTCCGAGACGGCACACGTCAGGGATTCCACGTGGTGATGGGCGATGGTGCGGTGATTTTTATCACCAATCAGATTGATCCCGAGTTGTTTAAAGGCTTGTTGACGCGAAGTGGCCGCGAACAACTTGAATTCTAGCGTGCCGGATGGGTGGATAGCGATGCCGGAGGAAGATCGCAGGCCACAGTAATCAGAACAGTCATCGACTCAGGACTG
>JAPOKD010000223.1 GCA_029977825.1 Planctomycetota bacterium
AGGATCTCCAGAAACTGCTGACCGTGGATCAATTGGTGGATCTGGTTGAATACACGCTGACCTTGAAAAAAGCTGCTGACTGAACACAAGTGGTCATAACGCCCCGAAATTCCTCACAAAAAAGCGGCCGCGCCGCGTCACTGGTTTCGCCAATGATGGTCACACTGGGCTAAAATCTGCTCTGGCACGGGACAGAACCCCCAAGACGCTGGTGCAAAGGGATAGCCTTGGGTCTAGACTGTAATGAGATGTGACGACGCTTGATGCTAATTCCACGCCCCACTCGGGCGATAACGTTGGCTGAAACGAAAACCTGCCCCGGATTGCTGGGATTTTGTCCACGCTTTTGTTGGCAGATCCACGTCAACCGCGCCCCGCCCCGATCCCCATTTTGCGTTTCGACTCCCCACCGAGATTTTCATTGCTTAGCTGTGCAAGCATGGACGAATAATATTTATGTTCGATAATCTAGGTAATCATTCACTCAACTGACCATTGTGACTGACAAGGAAGCATGAGCATCGATATGAGCAAGCACACCCGACGATCTGTCCTTCGAGGATTCGGAGTCTCCATGGCTCTCCCCTGGTTCGAGTCGCTGGCAAACGGGGACAATTCCGTAGGCAGCATGGCTCGGGCCTCGAGCCTTACCACTGCTTCGCCCCGACGCATGGCATTCATTTTTGTACCCAACGGGATTCACCTTCCGGATTGGACGCCGAAGAGCGTCGGCCATGGGTACGATCTACCAAAGATTCTGCAGCCGCTGGCCCCTGTGCAAGATGAGCTGATGGTGCTGAGCGGCTTGACTCATGACAAGGGCCGTGCGAATGGAGATGGCGCGGGTGATCATGCACGTAGTGCATCCGTATTCCTGACGGGTGCTCAGCCCCGTAAAACTGCAGGTCAGAACATCCGCTCTGGGGTCTCGGTCGACCAGATTGCTGCCCAAGCAGCTGGACACGCAACCCGGTTTGCCTCACTTGAGCTCGGATGTGAAGCAGGACGCAGTGCTGGCAATTGCGATAGCGGTTACAGCTGTGCCTATTCCTCCAACATCGCTTGGTCCTCAGCATCAACTCCGGTGGGGAAGGAAACCAACCCACGGTCCGTGTTCGAAAGACTTTTCAGTGACTCACCAGGTAAAGGGCGTGACAAAAAGGCGGAACAGCGTGAGCTATTGAAAAAGAGTGTGCTGGACTTCATCTCAGAAGATGCCCGGCGTCTACAGAAAACCATGGCGGTTCAGGACAAGCGGAAGCTGGATGAATTTCTGAATGGTGTTCGTGAAGTAGAGCAACGAATAGAACGTTCAGCTGATAGTAACGCAGACAACATGGAACTTGATTACCCAACACCACCAAACACTCCACGGGATTACGGTGAGCACTTACGACTGATGTGCGACATGATGGTGCTGGCATTTCAAACCGACCGCACGCGGATCGCAAGCTGCATGTTTGCTGACGCGGGCAGCAACCGCAGCTACCGAAACATCGATGTTCCGGACGGACACCACGGCCTTTCGCATCACCGCGACGATCCTGTCAAACTTGAAAAGATCAGTAAGATCAACCAATTTCATGTTGCGCAACTCAGCTATTTTTTACAGAAGCTGAAAGCAACGCCTGATGGAAATTCTAATCTGCTGGACAACTCCATGATCTGTTATGGGAGTGCTATCAGTGACGGCAACCGACACAACAACGAGAACCTGCCAGTACTGCTGGCAGGAAACGCAGGCGGACTGATTGACTCCGGACGTCATGTAAAAGTCGCTCCTGAGACACCGATGTGCAACCTGTTCATGTCGATGCTGCAGCGTTTTGGTACCCCCGTAGATTTTGTTGGCGACAGTACTGGCAGCCTATCGGAGTTGCAACTTTGATTCCGGCTATTAGTGAGTGGTCTGGGCAAAGCACGTTACTCTTGCGTGCCGTCCCACTCCTTCGCAGATGGACAACACGGGGCACCAAAGCAAACAACACGGCCCGAAAAAGCGGGCAAATTCATGTTCGCGTGACGGCTTCGGCGGTCGCCGTCGGGTTCATGTTGTCGCTTTTTTCAGTTGCACCCAGTACAACCGGCGGCCAGACAGCGAGCGGCCAGGATTCCACTTCGGCGGAAAATACCACCAGTGACGCTGAAAAACTGGCCGCATCACTGGGCGACGTTGATTTAAAAAAACGTCGCGATGCTGCGTACGAACTTGCCATGATGGGGCAGGAAGCGTTGCCAGCGCTCGACGCTCTTATCGAGCAACTTGATGCTCGCGATGAACAGGTCTGGATGCAATCGGTAACGGCTATTGGCAAAATTGGCCCCGGAGCCGAAAAGGCAATCGAACCACTTTGCGACACTTTCGCCGACCGCAGTGTGCAAAAAAGATACAGAGCTGCTTGGGCGATTGGCCAGATCGGTTCGGGTGCTCTTCCAACCCTTCGTAAACGAATCACGGATGCCTCCACCGCCCAACGTGCTGGGGCCATCGAAGCACTTGGCTGGATGAGTCATAGTGCTGAACCAGCTACTGAGATCCTCACGCCTCTGCTCAAAGATGAAAGCGTTGTCGTCAGACGCATCGCTGTTAACTCACTCGGCAAACTGGGGCCAAGCGGACACCAAAGCCTGGTGCTTGCTCTATCGGACAATGACCCCGAGGTGAAAACCAACTCGCTACGCGCGTTAAGTAAAGCGAAAACACTCTCCACCTCAGTGCTTGATTCAATGATGCAGCTTGCGCAAGACGATGATCCTGCAGTTCGAGCAAATGCCTTGATCGCGTTGGGTCACGGGATGAATGACGCTGAACGGTTGCTCGCGTTACTGATGACGGGAATACAGGATCCATCGCCTAACGTACAAGGGGCGGCCGCTCACCTCCTGCAAGATCTAGACGGCCAGACGGAAGTTGCGATTTTGGCTCTCACCGAGCTGTTGGAAAATGAACAACGGCAAACTCGGATGTCCGCTGCCCGCGCGCTCGGGGCATTAGGGGAAAACGCTGGAAAATCGACTGACGCCTTGATCAAAGCACTGAGAGCGAAGAAGAGCGAACAGAATCAGGATGATGAGAGCAAGCCCACCGAGAGAGATGTGATTGCCAGAGCACTAATCCGTATTGGTGCTCCCGCTGTTCCTGCGCTTCTTCGCGCTTCAAGTATTACTGATTCTGCAAGCGAGCAAATCGCAGTAGCACTTGCCGGCATCGCCTCCAAAGCAAGCGAGCCACTGATCGAGGCTCTGCAAGCCGAATCTGAGCAAACACGTGCTGGTGCTGCCAATGCGATTGCTGCAATGCAGCCTATTCCAGAAGCTGCGATTCAGGCCTTGAAACAGCGTCTGGATGATCCTTCAATCGTTGTCCGAACGGCAGCCATCCATGCGTTATCCGGCCAGAGCGTAGTATCCAAGGAGTGGGTATCGAAGCTCGAATCCCTGGTCGCTGACCCACAACCTGCTATTCGCCAGGCAGCAGTGGTTGCTTTGGACAAAACCGACGAGACAGCCGCGAGTCTGAAAATTTTCATTGAACGGCTTTCGGACAAAGATGAGACCGTTCGGCTTGCTGCTGCGGTCGCAATCGGCCGATCCGAAGCACGATCCACAGCAGCACTTGATCCACTGCTAAGTATCCGACGCGACAAAAACGCCGGCGTGCGTCGGGCAATCATCGAGGCAATCTCAAAAACTGAAAAGCGTAACGAAGAGGTGACAGCGACCGTCACTGAAATGTTGAGTGATTCTGCCCCATCCGTTCGCGTGGCAGCCATCAAAGCTGCCGGCGACATGAAATTGATATCCGCCCCCGTTCTCACCGCACTCGCAGACTCACTGAACAGTACGGATGAAAATGTCCTGCTTGCAGTATTAGCATCCCTAGGAACCATCGGTGCCAAGTCTGAAATTTCTACAGATCAACTTTCGAACGCACTGCAGGATCAACGCAGCACCGTCCGATCGGCGGCACTCAAATGCTTGAGTCAAATCGATACAGATCGGGAGCAAGTGATGTCGGAGCTCATCAGTGCTTTGGACGATTCTGACTGGACGGTTCGAGGTGTCGCGGCTACCGAACTGGGAGAAATAGGTGCTGAAGCCAAACGTGCAGTTCCCAAACTCTTCCAAATGCTCGCCAGCGAAGACGACAGTGAGTCTGCACGGGGCGCACTGCGAGCGATCGATGGTGCCGGTCCCGAAGCAGTACCGGTCTTGATTGAGGGGCTGAAATCAACAGACCGCCGCCGGCAGTTTTACGCTATTTTCCTACTTGGGAAAGTGGGACCAGAAGCGTCGACCGCACTTCCCGTCCTGAAAAAACTACGGGAAGATTCGGACAGTGTACGTGCCAAGGACGCATTCACACGGGCGATCAAGCAAATTGAAACCAACACAGAAGTAGAAACAGAAACCTCGGACTAACCCAATACCGACGTCATCAAAAGGCACGTTTGATCCCGGGCTCAGGATTCAAATGATGCCTCTAGAAACCGTTGACACAGATTAAACTTCACCCGCAGACCTGCAACCCTCGATTTCGGTGTGGTCGTTTCGCGACGCTGTTGATGGGCATGGCACTGGTCACTGGTCACTCAGTTGCTGCTTTGCGGAACTTTCTTGCTTTGCCGAACTTTCTTGATTTGCAGAGATTTCTTGCGTTGCAGCACTCTTTTGCTGCTCAGTTTTTTTTGAGTCTTCTCTTGAATGCCCGTCCCCTGCAGCCCAGCGGACGCCATGCAGCATCAACCCGTTTGGACCGTTCGATTTTTCCGGATGTGGGCTAAAGCAGATCACACGCCCATCCCCAAAAACTGACCTGATGATGGCATGAGTACCCGACATTGCCCCAGACTGCGCGCCTTTCTCAGCTACTTCGGTTTCATACCTTGCAAGCACCTCGTAACCGGGTAGCTCTGGATCATTATCCGGCACAAGGAGCGGCCCTTGGCCGTAATAAACTTCAACATTTGTGGAATCCACTTGAAGCACCTGCTGACCTGGCGAAGTGATTCCAAGCTTCACTGTTCCCTGCCCACGGGCCCAGTGTGAGCGGTCCCACACTCGTGCGTTAATCAAATCGAGGGACCAATCATAGTGTGACGATGCCAAGTAGGAACCCGCACAAATCCCAACATAGCCGCCCCCCTTCCTGACAAACTCTCGTACTTCGGCACAACCTGTTTCTTCAAGTTTTTTAGCCTGCAGGCTTCCCGACCCACCCGGCATCACTAGCGCATCAAAATCACGCAACTGACCGTTACGAATTTCTGTCGGCGAGATGCGTTGGCAGTGAAATCCATTCTCTGCCGTTAGAATCCGCATCAAATTTTTGGGACCATTGGCAACCCCGCCCGAATGGTCATACACAGCGACACGAGTCAGCTTGAAAACTGGTGGACGCGGACTCTGCAAAGCCAACGCATTTTGCTTCATCTCGATCAATTCGTTTTGCATGGCGTTCATAGCCAACTGTGTCAATTGAAGATGCAGGGCAGTCATTTCATTTCTCGAAGCCCTTTCTCTCCGCCAATGACCAACGTGCTTCGCGACCTCCGAAAGTATTTGATCCTCCACAGGCCAAAGATCATTCCAAATTCCAGGCAAATACTCCGTCCGGATACCATTTCGTTCCTGATTAAGACACCACTCCCGGAGAGTGATCGCAATTTCACCCAACTCACCACCTCTTGGATCAATGAGTGCACCGTTGACCTCATTCACATTCACCCAGCATGGGACTGCAATCGAGAACTTGGGATCCCCCAGAAAGGTCCACATCGTCGTGTTCGCGGGATCTTCACCATCACGAACACCATGAAACACAGCAGCCGAAACGGTGGTTGTCCGACTGATTGTGCTATCCGTCAAAATGACCGAAGGTATTTTGCCTTCCAAGCCATTGACCGTTCCTGGATATGGTTTTCCGTCTGGTCCTGAGAGATCCCGACTCATATTACGAAGGATGTACGAGACATTGATTCCATCCTTCCGCAGCGGTTCCAACAGCGCGCAAGCCTGCGCGAATCGCTGCGATGAGTAGATATCGTCCAGCTGCTGCGGATCAGGTGACGGAGGCACACCTTTGACAGTCGTAGCGAAATTGGCACGCACCAAATAACCATGGGGCGCTGTTTCACCGTCGTTCGCATCGAACATGACATGCGAGGCAGGCCCAACCTCGAACATTGCGGCACCACCGGTTGCATCAATTACTCCAAAATTGGCATTCGTCCGCCGCCCATCGGCATCTGTCTTTTCGAGTAACTTGCGAAAATCCTCAACTGAAGCGCACGTCTGCAATGCGAGCTTCATCAAACCGCCGTTTCCCATCCCGGGTTTGGACGAACTCTCCTTTTCTCCACTTTCATCATTGAGATCTTTACTGAGCGAATTCTCAATGCAGAATCCCGTTTCGTTCACTCCCATCCAGACCGACTTTCGACTGCCGGCATTAACGACCGCCAACATGCGGTACTTGCCATCTTCAAAAAGCACAAGTTCATTATGCCGAAAGGACGTATCCCGGTTTTTCCAAAGAATGGGCCTGCCATCATGCGTCACTTTCCCACTGATCACGGCCGTGGTGCAGCCGAGGCTAGCCCGCGTCACAAAAACGCCAAAAAGCAAAATCACAGCCACGGCAGTGAGGCGGCAAAAATGGATTCGTATCATGGACCTGTCGCTCTTTTTTAAAACAACCAGAAAGATATGCACACAAACTACCACGCCGCTGCCGGTCATTGTGTGGTCGGGCGCGCTATCACGTGCCCCACGTTAGCGATACGCCTACCAAACCAGCGGCTTGCTCCAGTCTGAAAGGCAGAAACACAGCACTGATTACTGGTCCAGGAGTTTAACGCTGGTCAAAACGCCGCGTTCGAAAATAAAAAAAAGGCAGATTGCATCAGATGCAATCTGCCTAAGCGGAGGACACGGGACTCGAACCCGCAGCCCCTTGCGGGGTACCTCAGTTCCAGTGAGGCCGCTCACCAATTCGCTTATCCTCCGGGCGAATCTCAGCACATTCTTGCGAGCGTTTCAGTTCTGTGCAATGACACATCATCCACTGTTTTCTGATCAACGACTCCCATCCATGTGCCTGGAAAAGACCAGCTGATCAATCAAACGCGTTTGCCGCGCCGCTGATCAACTTGATGAACTCCTTGTTATTTTCGAATCGACCAAGCTGTTTCGTCAATTGCTCCATAGCATCACACGGATGCATACTACTGAGCGTACGCCTGAGCATGGTTACCGCCTCATAGGTCTCTTCGTCGTGCAACAGTTCCTCGCGACGAGTACCGCTTTGCGAGATGTCGATTGATGGCCAGACGCGCCGATCTGCCAACCGACGATCGAGCACCAACTCCATGTTACCGGTTCCCTTGAACTCCTGGAAAATGGCCTCATCCATACGACTATTGGTATCAACCAACGCCGTGCCAACAACAGTCAAAGATCCACCTTGCTCAAAAGCACGAGCGGTAGCGAACAGTTTTTTCGGAATATCCATCGCCTTGATATCCAAACCGCCCGTCATGGTGGCCCCGCCGCGTCCTGATCGGCCAACCCATTTATTGAAGGCGCGAGCCAATCGCGTGATTGAATCCAGCATCAGGAACACATCCTGCCCCATCTCAGCCAACCTACGAGCACGGTCAATCGTCAGCTGGCTCAGACGAACGTGACTCTCGACATCCATATCAAGGCTACTCGCGATGACCTCACCACCGCGGACATTGCGTCGCATATCGGTGACTTCCTCTGGCCGCTCATCAATGAGCAGCACCATTAACTTGACGTCAGGATGATTTTCCGCGATACCGCTGGCAATGTCCTGCAACATGACCGTCTTTCCACTGCGAGGTGGGGCAACAATCAGGGCACGCTGCCCCTTCCCCATCGGCGCCAGCAGGTCGATCACGCGATTAGTCAATGGTCGGCGCCCGGTTTCCAGATGCAACCATTGCTCGGGGTTAATGGGCGTCAGAGCGTCAAAACTCTTTACCTCTGGGTATTTCTCTGGGTCCATCCCATCAACATCCAGAATCTCACGAACACGTGGGCCTTGTTGACGACGTGCTTCCTGAACCATTGCCTTCAAATAAACACCCTGCCGCAACCCGAATCTTTCAATCATCGTGCCGGGGACAAAGGGATCGCTCCGCTCACGCGAGTAGTTGTTGTCTGCGTTTCTGAGGAATCCGTAACCGTTGGGATGAAGCTCAAG
>JAPOKD010000520.1 GCA_029977825.1 Planctomycetota bacterium
CTGGTTGGGGATGGTGCGTTTCAGATGACTGGTCAGGAACTCAGCACGCTCATCGCACATGGACACGCGCCCCTGATCATTCTATTGGACAACCATGGGTACGGTACCGAACGATATCTTCATGCGGGTGATTGGCAATACAACGAGATCAATCCATGGAATTACACTGAACTTCTGAAGGTATATGGTGGCGGGGTTGGGCACTTTGTTTGTACCGAAGGCGAGTTTGAAAAAGCCTTGGATGTCGCGTGGAAAGATCCGTCGCAGACACACTTGATCCAGGCAAAGTTACTGGAGAACGATGCCAGTCAAACGCTGAAAAAGCTTGCGGCTCGCATGGGTGAACACGTGGGCTGAGGCAACGGTTAGCGGTGCGTCACAGTTGTCTTCGTCAGATACGCTGGGTTGATGAGGCAGACGACGGATCTGCCAATTGAGACAAGTGAGTATCAATCAGTGGGATGATGCGACTGGTTTGCATCATTTCGATCTGTTTCCTGCACAGACGGTTTTGCTCCCTCCGTTTGGTTGCTGATGTGTAATTCCCGACAAGATTTACAGCGTCGTGCAGCGTCTGGTATCTGCAGCTTTCAGGGATGTGTTCCCGGTAGCTAAGTCTGTCTGGGACGATTGGGATAGCACCTGCCCAGATTGCCTCGCAAATCGCGATGCCAAAAAACTCGTGTTTGGCGGTTGATACTACAACATCCATTTGTCCCAACAGTCGCCAGTAGTCTGTTTGATTCTTCGCGAAGCCATCGTGCAGGATTCGTGTTGTGTATGTTTCTTGGATTTCCTTCAATTCTGGAACGGGATGGCGTGGTCGCCCACCCAATAAAATGATCTTGAAATTGACGTTTGCGGCTGCAAGCAAACTCAAAAAAGTCACGAATTCTGCGGGGCATTTGTCGTACTCCCATCGCGATACCCAGCCCACTGTGATGTGTGGGGCAAGTTTGTCATTGGCAGGTTGCTGTTGAGAGTCGCACTCCGCTGTCACGCTGTTCGTCACCGCAGGAAGGTCTACTGGTGGGGAGAAACCCGGAGGTATTATTCGTGATTTCGTGTGCAGTGCATGCACGGCATGCAGATCACGGGTATCCGGCATTTGCTTGAGGAAGTTGTTGCTGCCTTTGATGAAATCATCAAGATGAAACTGTGAATTGAACCAAACTTCATCGGCAGTGATCGCTGACAACAGGTTCGTGTATCCAAAATGATTGTCGATTTTCCTGTTGGGTGAGATTGGATACGTCCATTGGTTCTCGTGAAAGTACACTACCTTACGGATCTGCTGGATTCGACTGTTGCCTAATAATCCCAGATAGACGGGTAAATCCAGCATGTCCGTGCAAAACAGCACATCGGGGTACCCAACCCGGACCACCAGGTCACGTGTCTGGTGAACGAAATCAATCGGCGCTGAACGCATTCGCCACTTCCAGTGCACCGGTTTTCCTGTGATGACGTGCCACTGATGCCGACTGGTAGTCGTCAGGCATTTGGTGAATTGTCGATGGCTGCCTCCGTGAAACGGATCCAGTGCCAGAACCGAAAGTGAGTCTTGTTCATCAGATAGTGGCATGTTGATGCTGAATTAGGTCTGCGGTGATATCAGGCGGCGATACCAACCAGTGCGACGGCAAAGACCCGCGAATCGGATCCGCTCAGGTCTTGCGAATGTGCTGGCGGTTAGCCTTGACGTTGCTGGTCGCGTTTCGTGTGTCAATCACCAGTGGCGCGTGTTCGACGATGGCATCGTAGTCAAAATCGCTGTGGTCGGTAGCAATCAACACGGCATCGAGTGATCGCAGGTATTCGGGGGTAAGTGCTTGGCTTTCCATGGCTGGGAGATCGAAATGTCGCATGGATGGCAGCGTGGGGACGTGTGGGTCGCTGTAACTCATCTTTGCGCCGCGTTCGAGTAGCAGTTCCAGTAATTCAAAGGAGGGAGATTCTCTGGGATCGTCCACGTCTTTCTTGTAAGCAACCCCCGCAAGGCAGATTTTGCTGCCACGGATCGGTTTTGAAAATTCATTGAGGAATTCGGAGGTTCGGGTGACCACATATTCAGGCATGGCTCGATTCACTTCACCGGCCAACTCAATGAATCTGGCATTCAAGCCCTGCTTGCGTGCCAACCATGAGAGGTAGAAGGGGTCGATCGGGATGCAGTGTCCTCCGAGGCCCGGGCCCGGATAAAAGGCCTGGAAGCCGAATGGTTTTGTTTTTGCGGCATTAATCACTTCCCAAACGTCAATGTCCATCGAATCGAATAGGACTTTCAGTTCATTGACTAACGCAATGTTCACGGCACGGTAGATGTTCTCAAGCACCTTGGAAGCTTCAGCAACTTCGCAATTGCTGACAGGAATAACCCCAGCGACAGCATTTTCATAAAGGCTTGTTGCGCACTGCAGGCTTGCTTGATTGATTGCTCCGACAACTTTCGGAATACCAGCCGCTGAAAAATCAGGATTACCGGGGTCTTCTCTTTCCGGGCTGTACGCGACGAAAAAGTCCTCGCCTGCTTTCAGGCCACTTTCCTGCAAAAGTGGAACGACGACGTCACGAGTTGTAGTTGGGTAGGTCGTGCTTTCAAGAACAACAAGTTGGCCTTCTCTGAGCACTTGGGCAATGTGTTCGCAGGTGCCTGAGACGTACTTAAGGTCAGGATCGCGGGCTTCATCCAATGGGGTCGGAACGCAAATCAACAAAGCATCTGGTTCCCTTAGCCGCTGCATGTCGGTTGTGGCTTCGAATAGATCTTTGTCCAGCCAAGTCGAAATTTTGGTGCTGTTGATGTGCTTGATATAGCTTTGACCGCGTGTCAGGCATTCCACCTTCTTGGGATCGACATCAAATCCGAGGCAGCGGTATCCCGCGTTCGTGAAGGCATCGATCAGCGGCAGTCCGACATACCCTAAGCCAATCACGCCTATCGTGCAGGTCCTGTTGTTAATGAGTGAAAGGAATTCACTTTGGAGATTGGGCGGCACGTGAAGTTTCTCGGCGAGTAGTGGTAGATGAGGATCCTTGCGGAACAGCCAGTCGTGATCGTCAATTTGAGTGTGATATAAAGCCGGCGACGCACGGCGTTGTTACAGCATAATCGATACAGAGCGACGCCTGCGGTTGCACAAGCTGGTAGCTGGAGGTCCTTTGTGGAAATGTTCTGACGACCGGTATACCGGAGTATCAGTACCTGCGCACACGCGTGATCAGGATCGTTCCAATCATTACCATAATCGCATTGCCCATCCATACTCCGTAAGGAGGCAGATTACCATCCTTGGCCTGTTCGAGACCGAAGATAAACAAAGGGTAATATGCCAGAAGGGTCGGAAGAAAACACAAGCCAAAGGTTGACCAGTAATCACTGGTCTTGGCAATCATTGCCAAAGGAGCCCCCACAAAGACGAAAAACAAGCAGCTGAAGCCCCATGCCCAGCGCCGCCACGGCTCTGTTTGTAGACGAATCAGACGTTTTCGCTTTCTACGCAGTTCCTCTTCCAGTTGTTTTCCCTTTCCATCAGCAATTTGATCAAGCCGGCACGTCATGATGCTGAATCCGGTGTGAGCCGCGACTTCACCCACCGCGATGTGATTGCGGTTGTCTTGAGCGACACTTTCTCTGCCAAGCAGATTCAAGGGAACTTCACTCGGGCTTTGGTCACTCAGTTTTTTGGCTTTGAGCGCGTTGCCGAGCGGGATCGGGAACTCACCTTGGTCTGGGATGATACCGCGGAAGTTGCTCCCGGCTTCGATCTGTGTGTCGACCACGTAGAGAACAAGTTGTTCGCTTGCTCGGTCCCAGCGCAGTTCACCCTCGAGGGCCGAAAGTTTGATCGTGTCATTACTACCACCTTTAATGCTGACGGTGGGACGTATCATTTTGCGGCCAACGACGTTCTCAACGTGAATTGAAAAACCGCGACTCGGGTCACGCCCTGATTTGTAGTAACGCTGATTCTTCAAATAGCGGTAGGTGACGTCTTCAATCGACATCAGAACAACACGTTGGATGCCGGGGCGACCCCAGGAGACCGCAAGGTCCGAGACATAGACTGCAATTGGGCTAAGCAAAGCGGCAAAGATGAATGCCGGTTGCAAAATCTTGAGTGGGGAGATTCCAGATGCTTTAACCGTTGCCACTTCGCCGTCTGCAGCCATTCGCCCGTAAACACAACAAACGGAGAATAATGCCGTTGCAGGAAACGAAAACTGAAGAGCGATCGGTAATACAAATGGCAATAGCTGAAGGATTGCCAAAGGTCCCAAACCCTGTCGAAGTAGCTCGCGCCCCACCCCAATGAGAAGGATCAGCAGCGTCAGCGCAATCAGTGAGACCGTGAATATTTTCAGGATCTCGATCAGCACATATCGCGTCAGGCGGGTCGGCATCAAGCTTGCGGGAGTCGGGGAATCAGAAGGTCTGCAAAATCCAGTGGCAGCTCTGGTAGACCCCGATGTACCAAAGCTGGGCGGCTGGTGGGAGATGAATAGGGTACGGTTTTTTCAGGCATGGACGCAAATCTGGCAAACTTCAAAGCGCTGGGGTGCGGGAATCACTGCCATGGTAAGATGCGTAAAACAGAGGGACCGCGTAGCTGAGTTCTTTTCCGGTCCTTTTGAATGCTGGCAATGCTTGCTAAACTCGCCATTCGCACACCCACACCCCTACCGAGAACTGATATGTCCGAGAGAAAGGGATCCGATTTCGCAGGATTGTCGGTC
>JAPOKD010000640.1 GCA_029977825.1 Planctomycetota bacterium
CCACGTTCGCAGAACAGGAAAATAAAGTCTCGCCCAAGCTCAGCCCGTAATTTTTGCCAACGTTTGCCCAGTCGCCACCTGATCACCAACTCCGACAGAGATTTCGGTAATCTGACCATCAACGGGCGATGCAACCTCCATTTCCATCTTCATTGCCTCGAGGATAATGATCGCTTCCCCAGCACGAACACGATCCCCCTTCTTGACCAGCTGTTTGAACACGGCGCCGGGCATTTGCGACTTGACTTCCGTTACGTCCGCACCACCTGTAGTGGCTTTTTCAGTGGCTCCGCTGGTCTGTGGCTTGATTCCAACGCGATAGACTTTGCCATCAACGGTGACCATATTGCCTTCGAACGCCATGAAGATGTCTTCACCATTGACCGAAACCACATATTCGGCCGGCCCTTGTTGCGTTGCAGCCGGAGCAGGCTGGCTAGCCTCAGTCTTGTCTACTTTACGGACGCCCGTCTCGGCCTCGCCCTTGAGAAAACGTATTCCTTTCTCCTTGCAGGCAGCGGCAATGAAGACATTTTCATCGGTTACCTCCAGCCCCTCTTGCTCCAACATTTTGGTCGCGGCAGGAATTCCCTTGCTCGGATCCTCATCGTTCAACTCCAGCACCGGCCGGGTTGTCGGCTCGAGCCCCAACTGCTCGCGAGCCAGGTCAACAATACTTTCGTCAGGCGGCACTGGAGTCTTGCCGAAATAACCGAGAACCATTTTTCCATAAGGCTCTGCGATTTTCTTCCAAGGCCCGAACATGACGTTATTGAACGCCTGTTGAAAATAAAACTGGGACACGGGCGTCACAGAGGTTCCAAAACCTCCTTTGCGAACCACGTCACTCATCGCCATGATGATTTCGGGATATTTCTCCATGATGTTGTTGTCACGGAGCATTTGCGTATTCGCTGTCAGAGCTCCACCAGGCATCGGGCTCCACGGAATGAGCGGCTCGACGGCGGTTGCCTCCGGCGGCAGAAAATAGTCGCTCATGCAATCTTTGAAAACTTCTTCAGCCTCGCGAACTTTCTCAACGTCCACATCCAGCTCAAAATCGCTGCCGCGTAAAGCGTGCCACATCACAAGAATGTCGGGCTGGCACGTGCCACCGGAACAGGGAGCCATCGACAAATCAATTGCATCAGCCCCTGCATCCAAGGCAGCCTTGTTCGCCAGCACACTCACGCCGGCTGTTTCATGCGTGTGGAAATGAATGAAGGTATCGACAGGTAACATTTTCCGCGCACGGCGAATCGTATCGTAGACTTTGGACGGCACCGCAGTCCCAGAGGCGTCCTTGAAACAAATCGCATCAAACGGGATGTCAGCGTTGAGAATCTGCTGCAATGTGTCTGCGTAAAAATCTGCATCGTGTGCCCCGGAGCACCCTGGAGGCAGCTCCATTAACGTGACACAGACTTGATGCTTCAATCCAGCCTCGACGATGCACTTCCCACTGTAGATAAGGTTGTTGACGTCATTCAACGCGTCGAAATTGCGAATGGTTGTCATTCCATGCTTTTTAAATAGTTGAGCATGCAGTTTGACAATATCGCTGGACTGCGAATCCAGCCCCACCACGTTGACGCCTCTTGCAAGCGTCTGCAAATTGGCATCCGGGCCAGCGGTCTCCCGAAATGCATCCATCATGTCGAATGCATTTTCGTTGCAATAGAAATACAATGACTGGAATCGGGCTCCCCCGCCAGCCTCGAACCAACTGATGCCTGCATCACGAGCAGCTGCAACCGCTGGAAGGAAATCGGGTGTGAATACACGCGCGCCAAAGACGGATTGGAAACCGTCCCTGAATGCGGTGCACATGAACTGGACTTTCTTTTTCGCCACGGTTCAAAATCTTCCGAATGTATCTGGAAAGAAGCTTGTACTAAAAACGAGTTATCAGGTCAGTGCCGACCAAAGCACGCCGGCGGCAATCGCTGAGCCAACCACCCCAGCCACATTGGGTGCCATTGCGTGCATCAGCAAGAAATTGTGCGGATCTTCCTGCTGCCCCACCATTTGAACAACGCGTGCTGAGTCGGGCACGGCAGAAACACCAGCGGCCCCGACCAGAGGATTGATTTTTTCGGTGAGAAACAAATTCATGAACTTGGCGAACAAGACGCCGCCTGCCGTCGCAATCGCGAAAGACAGTGCCCCTAAACCAAAGATCTGAAGGGATTCCTGAGTCAGGAAGTTACCTGCCCTCGTGCTGGCACCGACAGCGAATCCGAGCAAAATGGTGACAATATCGATCATCGCTGTCCGAGCAGTCTGAGCCAAACGCTCAGTGACTAGACTTTCTTTCAGCAAATTCCCAAAGAACAACATCCCCAACAGGACCACAGCCCCTGGGGCGATCATTGTCGAAATCAAAAAAGCGGCAACAGGAAAAATCATCTTCTCCCGTTTGGACACCTTACGAGGAGGCTTCATCCGAATCAATCTTTCTTCACGCGTGGTGAGTAACTTCATGATCGGGGGCTGAATAATTGGCACCAAGGCCATGTATGAGTAGGCTGCAATCGCAATCGCACTGAGAAGATTCTCAGCCAGCTTGGAGGCCAGGAAAATGGCGGTCGGACCATCAGCACCACCAATGATCCCAATCGCCCCGGCCTCTTTCGGCCCGAATCCCAGCCAAAGAGCCCCGAAGAAAGTCAGGAACACACCGATCTGTGCGGCAGCGCCAAGTAAGACCAACTTGGGGTTCGAAAGCATGGTGGAAAAATCGGTCATCGCGCCGATACCGAGGAAGATCAGCGGAGGATAAACGCCGTACTCAACGCCAAAATACAGGTAGCTGAGCACGCTGCCTTCATCGTATACGCTCATCCCCATGTCGGCGGCCACCGGGATATTGCCCACGATAGCCCCCATCCCGATCGGTACCAGGAGTAGCGGTTCATAATCCTTGGTGATCGCTAGAAAGATGAACACAATCCCGATCAGGATCATGATCAAATTTCCCCAAGTCAAAGTCACGAAGCCTGTCGTGCCAAAAAAATCAGTAAGTATTTCCATCAGTTCAGTTGTGGCCCGTACGCCAAATTCTCCTGCAATTCCAGTTCAGCTATTCTGACCCGACGAATCCTGCGTTTCCAACTGCCGCTGGAACTCGGTATGCAGCACATACCCGATGGCAGCCAACACAGCCCCATCATCGGCCACAAGACTATCCGTATGACTGGTATTGGCGGCAGGCTCATCAACCTCAGGCCAAACCGTGGATAGCATTGCGAGGACACGTGGCAAGGCTGCGATAAACAGGCTGAGCAGAATCAATGCGGTGAAAACAATCATCAATCCGACAAGCGCCTGCACAGCACCCTCAGCCAGTTTGCTGGAGTCAGATCCCTGCAGCGATGAATCAACTTGGCCGAGCAGCGTAAGGCCAGTCTGTTTCAGGAGCATTGGCATCGCGAAAGTATGAGACTCGGATTGGAGGGAAAACAATTGGAGGCAGTTGGACCAATGCATCACAAACAAGTCGATTCACGCACCTGTTCGAATCGCAAGGAGACCAGCACCCCGTCGGCTTTCCACTGGAACAGACTGTTCCAGTGGAGCAGAGAAGATGCGAACTCGCTTGGCAATCATCGGCTCAACCAATGCCGCCCAACCCCGATCCCGCCCCCACATAGGGACGTTAGCTGATTCGACGGCAAATCGATTCACGACATTTCGGCCGTGTCAGCAGGCCATTCCGCTCGAGGTCCTCGAACGCTTTGATGGCGTGCGTGGAGAGGATATCGCATCGAAAGGTTTTCTTCACCCCCCCGACGCGTAGTTTGCGGGTTCAAAAGGCATGAATAACCAAGGCAAACCGCGGTTTTCTCGATCAAACGCTCTCGAGCGTGGGAACCTCAAACCCCTTGTTATTTGGATCTTTCAGCAAGGCGTTAGCAGCTTCGGCATGATCACCGGTATGCCGCTCAGTTTTCGGGTCAAAGGTCAACCAC
>JAPOKD010000623.1 GCA_029977825.1 Planctomycetota bacterium
AAAAGTGCTTGGGCATCAGGTCGGCGGTAGGTAGTACCTCCCGCATCTTCTGGCGATTGTCGTACAGACCGGATTGATTGGGCGCGATGCCGGTCATGATCGCTGATCGAGATGGGTTGCAGGCTGGGGCAGGACAGTGCGCATTGGTGAACAGGGTACCTGAGGCAGCCAAGCGGTCGATGTTGGGGGTGAGCGTTTGCGGGTGCCCCTTCAGGCAACCTATCCAGTCATTCAGATCATCGACCGCAATGAACAGAATGTTGGGGGGTGGTGTTGGTGGGGCTGCTGTCCCGATCGTTTGCCCGTCAGCGACACATCGCGTGCCCGCAGATATGAGTGACAAAAATGTTGCAAGTTGGAGGCACAGAAAGAGGTAGTTCAATGGATATGCCGAGTCTGGGGGCGGGAACAGGCGACAGCGTTGAGGTTGAGTTTTTCAAGGTCATGCTCATCGAACCATAGAAACTTGGAACCTTGAGCAATACAGCGGATTCATTTGCTTTCTTTGCAGACAAATATCTAGTTCTTGTAGGGTCTTTCGCGATCGTTACCCTGCTGCTTGATGTCGTCGTGAATCTTCTGCTTGGTTTTGTTCAGTCGCGCCGGCCATTTGAAAGTTGGCGCATTCTCGGGGTTATAGCCCTTCATGTGGCCGGTCAGTCTCTGTTGTGGTTTTGTGTAAGTTAATTCGGTTGAACCAAAAACCTCTTTGCAGATGGCAGCCAGGCCAGGGTCATATTCAATCAACTCTTCCCTGGTGTCGACGTGGTTGTGATCGTGATCGGGGGGGCGATTGTTGTTGAACCATGACTGTACTCCTTCGGCAAAATATTCTGCATGATTGGTTGATGCATATTTGGACTGCCAGAGATCGTTTTTCATGGCCTCGTCATAACACTTCCGTAAACGGTCATCAAACGTTGGGTCCAGATTCACCAGGCCACGCAGGTGAATGTTATGAGCGAATTCGTGGATCAGGATGTTTTCGGTCGAATAGGGGTCGCCGGGAAACGCGAGCACGTTTTCTTCCGCACACGAACAGACGGCATCCTGGCGGGAGCCCCCCAGACCTCTCGCTCGTGCATCCCAGAAATCTTTGGGCCGCAGGTGCTTGTACTCAGGAATGTCCGAGGTGAACTCGTTGTGGCCGATCACGATCATACGGGATCCACTGTCAATCATTGCCTGCCGGATGTCGGGACGCTTCTTTAGCATCATGTCTACAAGGAACGCTGCTTCCTTCAGCGCATAGTCGTTTACGTCTCCCGATGACACGATCGGATAACCAGAGGCGTGGATGTACTTCTTGTAAAAAGGATCCAGCTTCATGGACTCTGGAATGCCAGTGACTTTGTAATCGGTCACTTGCGGATCGTTTGGTGCTGCCAGTGCGGTGGGGACAACGGCAGTGCGTGGCAGGATTGCCGCTGGACCGGTTGGCCTCGGCGGATTCCAGACCTTGGCCAGTGTCTTTTCCATTCTGGGATCGTGCTGGTGCAATTCGGCACGAACAAAGGGATAGAAATCATTTGTTCCGAAGAATGCTTCGGTCGTCTCTGCAAAGTACTCGCGTGAATTGTTCAGGCCATAAGCGCGTTCCATCTTTCCGTTGCCGCGAAGAATCGATTCATAGCTACCGCTGGCTTTGGCTTGTTCGTAAGCCTGGTTGATTTCAGGATGATCAAATCCAAGAAACTGGTGGTGGTAAGCATGCGCAAGTTCATGCAGCATAAGCATGGGCATCCGTTTGTATTCACGCGCGAAGATGTCGATGTTTGTGAGTTCCACGCACTCCACCAGTTCCGGTCGTCGACCCTGTTGTCTCAGCCAGTCACCGCCGGGATGGTACTCTGCCGTTGGCCGTACCCCCTCGTAAGGTGGCGAAAGCCAGATCGGGACATTTCGAATGATCGCAAGAGATTCAGCTGGAAGGATGTAAGTCAGGTGTTGAAGTTGTTGTTTGATCAGTTTGAGTGCAGTCGCCGTCTTTTCAGGCTGCGACTCACGTAGTTCGTGGCTGATACGAATGGGCCATCCTACAAGGCTCCGATTACGATAACCTTTGACACGAGCACGTGGGTCATTGCTGCGGATCAACTCGGCAGTCAATCTGCGGCGCAGCAGATCTTGAGTTCTTGCGTATTCGGGTGAGTCCGCCAGGTTGGTAAGTTGCTGTGGATCACGATTGAGATCATACAGCTCTTCAGGTGGTTTTTGAGAAAACACCAGCTTCGCCCAACGTTTGGCTGTTTCGCTGTTGAGCCGCAGATACTGTTTGGTTGGGGAAGGGTCAATGTTGTAAGAAAAAGCCCCGGGTTCTGTGGGCCACGGTGTTTTCGAAAAATCGTATTCAGGTTTTTTCCCCTCAATGGCACCGGTTTCCCATTCGCCCGGATTCCAATTTGAAATGAAGAGGAAATCAGCTGTTCTCAGGGATCGAGCAGGGTGGGAATAAACATGTTTTTCCAGACCGCTGAGGGCGAATGTGCGGTTCGGATCGATCTGACCATTTGATTCCGATTTGAGCTGTGGCAGCAGTGTTTTTCCCGTCATCTGCTGCGGTACGGTCACGTTTGCTGCATTCAGGAATGTCGGCGCGAGATCACATAAGCTGACAAAGTCGGTTACCCGATGTGGCTTGGTTTTGCCCCAGCGTATTGCCAGTGGCACACGGGTACCCAAGTCGTAAAGAGTTGCCTTGCAGCGTGGGAAGGGCATCCCGTTATCGCTAGTGACAACAACGATGGTATTGTCAAGTTCGTTGATCGCTTGAAGGCGTTGGATGATCTTTCCAACTTCGTGGTCGAATCGCTGCACCTCGGCCAGATAGTCAGCGAGATCGTTTCGCACGATCGGGTGATCGGGCAGGCAGGCGGGGATTTTGATGTCTGCCAATTTGATTCCCGTTTTTTTTCCGCTGCCTGGTTCGTAAGGGCGATGCGGATCTTGCCCGCCGTACCAGAAGCAGAAGGGTTGCCCTGTTTTTCGCTGTTTAAGAAACTCGTCAAACGATCGATACTGTTGACCAAATGAATCGCGGTTTCTGAAGGAATGCTTGCTGGGCCAAACGCCTTTTCCATAGCGGCCAATCTGGTAACCGGCCTGCTCAAGCAACTCGGTGTACACCGGGTATGACTCTCGCAGTGAGCCACCCAAGCTGTCACCTTCCTGCAAACGCCAATGATGTTGGCCAGTCAGGATGCTGAGCCGACTGGGCGTACAGGATGGTGTTGATACAAAGGCGTTCTCGAACAGAGTTCCTTCCTTGGCGACCCGGTCGAAATTCGGGGTTGCGACCGCTCTTGACCCTAATGCGCTTGCGTGAGGCCACGACCAGTCGTCCGCAATGAGAACGACAATGTTGGGGCGTGGCTGCAGGTCATGTTGACTTGCGTCTGCTGCTGCAGAAACCTGAGGCAAGAACAGACAGGTAGCCAAACCACCCAATACGTAGCGGAACACCGCCAACGTCTGTGTTTTCATTATCGGTAAGGGGTTACGGTTCACGGAACACTTTCGTTGAATCATTCGGTCAGTAATGCTTTCGGAGAAATTAGGTTGGGCGGTTTCGGCATGAATGCCCATCCGCATGCAATCAGTTTTTCGAATTGTTCGTTGCACGCTTTTTCCTGCCCTTGGCTTTCTTGGCATTGGGCGGATAGGGGATGCCGTTGATGTAGTTCAGGCGATCATCAACATCTGCTCCATTGCTGACCGGATTGAAGTCAGAACGTTTGACAGGATACTTGCCATGGAAGAAATCCTTGAACCAAACGACCGAGTTCAGGGCCTCTGTGGCTTCTACTGGGTTTTGTGTTGTGTTGACAATTTCTGTCAGTGTGACTTGAGGATTGATCTCTCCAATCCTACCCAGAAACTCGGCTGCTCTCATGCGCACGATGAGAACATCATCTTTCAATAAAGGAGTCACGTTCGCTGCAATGTCCGACGCGTTGTTGGCAAAGGCTGTGCAGGTCATCGCTGCCCAATAACGTTTCATGGGGTTGTCTGAGGCTATTGCAGCGAGCAACGCGGGCCTGGCTTTCTTGAATGGGAGCAAGGCGAGAT
>JAPOKD010000425.1 GCA_029977825.1 Planctomycetota bacterium
GCGAAGCGAGAATACAAGCTGCCACCAAGGTCGTGGTGGCAAGTGATGCAGCGGCGGCGATCCAAACAACCAGTCGGGATGCAGCTTTTGTCTTTCTGGGAATTCAACCTCCAGAAATCGGGTGTGAAGAAGAGTTCTTTTACCGAATTGAGTTGTTGGTGGGCCGCCTGCAGCGTGTTGCGTTTGTGCAAAGTGCAGGTGGCGTAAGACTGGAGTCATAGAACATGCAATCCCAGAGTGTGGGATCAGGAACTGAAGTGCCGAAGTTCAGCAGTGTGAACAGCACGGCATGGGTTGCGTTGACAATGAAACGAGAGTGAACGAAAAGCGAAATGCCAGATCAAACCAGAACTGTTTCCCCTGGCTCGGCGGAACGTCGAGTACGAACTGCCGATGGTGTCGAGTTGCAGGTTCCTGAGGGCTGGGTTTTATTGCCTCCCGGGGACGCAGGCTGGACGCGACGCGTCAAAGCCGGTGGACCAACCTGGACAGTCAAGGAGAAGAAAGGGCGTCGGACCTTTTCCAGAGGCGTCTGGGCGCCGCAGGATCGCATTGAAGAAACCAAGAGAATCCTTGATGCTGAACGTTCCACTGATGCCTATGCGAAGCGAAAGAAACGCGATCAAGCACGGCGTGAGGAAAAACAAGCGGTTTATGTCGAGGACTTTTACGGGGCAGTGTTTGATTTCCTGAATTTTGATCCGAGGTATGACGGTGAGGCGAAGAAGATGGCGTCGATTGTCACGGCTCATGCGACGCCGGTGGGTAGCGGCACCGTTGCCAGGACGGAACGCATTCCAATTGAACGACGTGCGGAGTCTGCCGTGATCGCCTGGTTGCGACATCAGACGACTGCTTATGACCACATGACAATTCCAAGGGTCAAAGGAAAGAGACGCGAGGTTCGCCGGATGTTGGCAGAAGAATCAAGAAGACTATTGTCGCGTTATCGACGAGGCGATGCCGTGGATTGTGAACAATGTCCGCTGCAGAGGGCATTGAATACCGTGACTGTGCCAGATTCAAAGGGCAAGCCCTGAGCCGGGTTGAGCACGGCTTGCGATGACCTGGTACTGTTGAACATGAAAATCAAGCGGCTTCGCCGCCCTCGGTGATTTCGCCGGTATCGCTCACATCTTCAAAGCGAATCGATACCTGCTTGCTGACTCCCGATTCCTGCATCGTGACCCCGTAGAGCGTGGTGGCCGCAGTCATCGTTTTCTTGCTGTGAGTGACGACGACAAATTTTGAATTGTCCAGAAACTCGTTCAGGACGGTGACGAAGCGGCCAATGTTGGCTTCATCAAAGGGCGCATCTACCTCGTCGAGCACGCAAAAGGGACTAGGGCGATATTTGAAAATTGCCATGAGCAGGGCCACAGCGGTGAGAGCCTTTTCTCCACCGGACAGTAGCGAGTTGCTGAAGCTAGGTTTCCCCGGTGGCGTTGCCACGATTTCTACTCCGGCTTCCAACGGATCATCGTGTTCTTCCAGAATCAGGTCAGCCTGCCCACCGCCAAAGGATTTTCGGTACAGCTGCTGGAAGTTCACTCGAATGGCTTCCAGCGTGTCAAGGAAAAGTCGTCGGCTGTCAGCGTTGATTCGACCAATGATGCGTTGCAGTGAGTCCTTGGCGGCGGTCAAGTCCTGATATTGGCCATGCAGTTCGTCGTAGCGGGCCTGCAGGGTTTCCAGTTCTTCCAACGCCTCCATGTTGACATTGCTCGTACGCTGCAACTGAGTTCTCAGGGAATTGATTTCTTTTTCGGTTGCATCCCGGTCTTCCGGGGCTTCCCAATCTTCGGGGACTTCGCTGTTTCGCAAGTCAAGTTCGTAGTCTTCCATCAAACGCTCTGCCAGCGTGTCTCGGCGGAGCTTGGCACTATCCCGTTTTGCTGAAAGGGAGTGCACGGACTCGCTTGCCGCCGCAGCCTGTTTCATCGCCTCCTCGCTGGCTCGCATGATATCGCGATTTTCCTGACGAACCTCGTCGGCTGACTCGGCAAGCGTTTTCAGATGGTTCGTATTTTGATCAGCATCCCACTGAAGGCTGGCAAGCTGGTGGGTTGCCTGCAGGACGCGTTCCGTCAGTTGTGTGATGCGTTCACGTCCCTGGGAGGCCTGTACACGGACTTCCTCAACAGCAGCCTCACGTTGATTCTGATCACGTTTCTGCTGTGCCATGGTGGCCGAGAGTGCCTCTACTTTTTGTTCAGCACGAGCCAGGTCGACCGAGATTGCCATGACACCACTGGTTGCGGTTTGCAACGCAGTTTGAGACTCCGATAGGGTTTCTTCGACTTCGGCAGCTTCAAGTTCCAGGCTTTCGGTTTGTTCGCGCCCCTGATGAATCTGTTTTCCCAGTTCGTCAGTTTCCGCTCGGGCATCCTGCTGAGCGGTCGTGGTAGTATTGACTTCGTCGGCGATCTCCTGAACCGCCATGCGGTTTGCTTCTTCGCGTTCGTGGGTGTGTCTGCGTTCTGCTTCAGCCGCCGCGCGGGCCGCGATCAGCGACCGGTGGTTTTGCTCGGTTCGCCCCAGTGAGGCAGCTTGTTCATCGACACGTTGACTCAGGCGTTCTGTTTCTGCTTCGGCTTCAGTGAGCTGGTATCGGTAATGCTTGATCTGTTGCTCAGCCGCAGCCAGTTCGCTGCGTCGACTGATCAGTCCGGTCGCTGCCGCTGGTGGCCCGACGACAATGGAACTGTCGTTCTCGAGCAGTTCACCCTTGGCTGTTACAAATCGCAGGCCTGCGCCAGAGAGTTTTCGCAGTCCCAGAGCAGTGTCAATGTTGTCCACCAGCCATGTACTACTGAGCAGATGTCGAGCCAGCGGTTCATAGGCGGGTTCGCATTTGATCATTCGGTCGGCTCGACCGATGACTCCCTTGAGGCCATCAAGTCGGATCCGATCACCAGGGCGACGGTTGGGAAGTTCATCGATTCGAATCAGGCCAACACGGCTATCAATCGCCAGCGTGCCATCCGTGATCGCTGTTTGTAGGTCACTGCCGCTGACAATGACGAATTGGCTGCGTTCTCCTAACGCAGCATCAATCAGCGGTGCCACTTTGACGTCCACCTCAAAACTGTCTGCCACAATGCCGTGCAACTGCCCAGTGAGTGGAGATGCTTGAGTGCTGAGCTGATCCAGAATGGTGCGTACACCGCCCGAGATTCCTTCCTGGCGTCGTTGCAGATCGTCCAGAACATTACGGCGTTCAGTGAGACCCTGAAGGCGAATCCGCAACGCGGACACTTCTTCTCGGCGGCGTTCAAAGGTGCGACGACTTTCTTGTAACTTTGCGTCTGCAATCTCAATTTCCCGAACCACCTGAGTGATGCGTTCATCAGCCACTTGAACCTGTTGGGCTGCTTCGCGGGACTCGTTGACTGCTTCTTCAAGAAGGTTTTCAGCGTTGCTTAGTCGTTTGCGGAGCCCACTGAGGGTTCGTTGTGACTCTCCGACACGCTGTTCACTTCTTTGTCGCTTTGATTCCAAATCAGCAACCTGTCGTACCAGCGTCAAATGCTTTTGCTGGATTGCGTCACGTCGCGAAATCACCTCGCTGACTTCGTGTTGAACTTGATCACGTTCACGTTGCGCGGTCGTGTTCTGTTGGCGCACTCTTGCCAGGTCATCCTCATAGCTCTGCAAGCGGTCCGTTGCGTTTCTCAGTTCAGCGGCTGCTGATCCTGCCTGCGTCTGTAGCAGTCTGACGCGTCGCAGAAGTTTCGCGACATTTCCACGGGCGTCGTGGATTGATGCTTTGTCCGCTGTTCGGCGGCCTGCGTGTTCCGCGATTTTCTGGAGCTTGCTGCTGCGCTGGGTCTCAATTTCGCGAGCTTCTTCAGCGATCTGCTGCAGTTGCAGGTCAGCTGCCTGACGTTCCTCGGACATGCGTGCCCGCAGCGTTTCAAGATCTTTATGCGTTGCGATTGCTTTGGCGAGGTCGGTTTCCGTTGTATCCAGTTCCCACGACAATTCCCGCCAGTCGGCCCAAGCCATTTGTGTGCGAAGCGTTTTCATGCGATCGTTCGCTTGTCGGTAACGCTCAGCCTTTCCCGCTTGGCTTCGGATATTCTTCAGACGCGACGCGACTTCATCGACAATGTCTCCCAAACGAGTCAAATTGGATTGGACTCGGCTCAGACGACGCTCGGCTTCCGTTTTCTTGGCCTTGAACCTGCTGATACCGGCTGCTTCTTCGAAGATCGCTCGGCGATCTTTAGCGTTGGCTTGCAGCATCCGGTCGACTTTGCCCTGCTCGATCAAACTGTAAGCATCAATCCCGATTCCAGTACCACGGATAAGATTACGCACGTCTTTGAGGCGGACGGGCTGATTGTTGATCAGGTACTCACCCTCGCCGCTCCGGTACACGCGACGGGTGACGTGCACTTCCGGGGCATCGACGCCGAGCGTGCCATCCTGATTGTCGAAAACAATCGTGGCCTCTGCGGTCCCGGCGGGGCCTCGCGTCTGTGAGCCTTTGAAAATCACATCGGACATGTCTTTGCCGCGAAGACTCTTGGCACTCTGTGATCCGAGTACCCACTTGATGGCATCGACAATGTTGGACTTTCCAGACCCGTTGGGGCCAACCACCACGGTGATCCCTTCGGGGAAGTCAAAGCGTGTGCGGTCCGCAAAGCTTTTGAAACCGGCCAGCTCGAGTGCTTTCAGCATGCGACAGGTCTGCGGAACAGTTCCAAATAGTGCGTAAAAAACGTGGTTTCGACCGAGAACTCAGCCTAAATGAAAGCCCACGCTGGGGCTAGTTCTGTTTTCCGTTCCGCCTCTTTTCTGACGGGTTTCGCTGCTTATTTCAGGGTTACAGACCATCTGGTGGACCCCGTTTGCCTATTTTTCCTATTCGCCAAGCCGGTTTTGGTAGCTCACGCAAGTGGAACTGCTGTCGATTATCGTGCGGCTCAGGTCAGGGGCGGGGGCAGGAGCGTAAGCCATGAAGCCATTCAAAGTGGTTGCGTCGGCGAATTGAAAGGGAAAGTGGAAGAGGCGGGAGAGAGGCGGATGGCAGTTACAATGGTGTTTCAAAGCCACGCTTTGGAGGGTGTCGGCGTTGAATTTGCCCGGCGTTGAATTTGCCCGGGGTTGCGAACAGTGGTTTTCGAGGGGAAGGCAGGTCTAATGGACTGTCACGGTGTCTCGGCAGGCTTGCTTCGCTGACGCCTTGGTAGCATCCTGATATGCTTCTTGCTTCACGACTGCCGTTACTGGTTCAGTGATGGTCGGCAGATGCGCCGGCAGCCAGGCAAAGAGGCCTTCCTATTGACTGGTCTCGAGCATGCCGCGGCGACTTTCGTACTGGGCGAAAACTGTCGTACTGGGCGAAAACGTTCCTGTGCGGTTTGTGTGCTGTGCGAGGCATATGCGATATATGAAGTAGATGCAGCACGGTTGCAGTTCCGGTTAGTTCTCAGACAAA
>JAPOKD010000448.1 GCA_029977825.1 Planctomycetota bacterium
AGGCCCCTCGATGACTTGCAAGAAATGACCTTTATCATGAATCAGAAGGCCCGTGATATCGTCGAGTTTATTGAATCCCCGTGCCGCGTGTAACAAATCGAGCAGCGCACGCTGATCCAGTGATATTGTCGCGATACTTGTGTAGGTGATTCGACGCAACATTTCCAGAACCATCATTCTCGATGAAAAAGATCCCCTAAGCCTAGCATGAGCTACGAAAGCTATTCACATACTAACCGGAAAGCAGAATCAAAAACAACTACCAAGGGTTGTTTAACCCCGTTATTACCAACCTCTCGCTGCAGAACCCGGGTAGAGATGCCAGTGCGAACACAAACTCGATGCTGGTGACAGCCGTGAACATGAAGCTCAAGCAACAACAGAGGCCCCCTGCTCCCATCAACAAAGTCAGCATGCGACTTGCTAAAAAAAACTGGAGAGGTCACGACCGACCAAGCCTCCGACCAAGACAACATTCCCTGAAAGGTGGTTAAGAACATGCGTCCCAGTTAAGGTGTTGGTACTTCACAAGCCATTGGAGACTAACCTGTGTTCGTATGGATCATCAGGAACCTTCTCAACCCCAACATCACACGTTTTTCAAACCAACCTACCGCGTCGCAAGGTATCGCCATGAGATTCTCCATCGTGTTCCTGTTCAGCCTGATTCTTTCGTTCATGCCAGGTCCTGAACTGGTCGCTCAGAGCGAAGACTCGGCGATAAAGACAAAGAAAGAAACCGTCAAGGTATTCATTCTTTCAGGGCAATCCAACATGGTCGGTGCAGGAAAAGTGACAGGCGGAAACAGTCGCTGGGGTTCGGAGTTCATCAACCCTGTGGTCTCCGTTTACGAAGGTAAGTACCAACCGGACGCTGACTATGATGCCTTGACACCGATCAAGACACTTGCGTTGGAAAACTTCGGCGGCAGCCAACCGACTGCGTACCCAGGAGGTGGCACTCAGGTAACACGAGGCTTCGTGCAAGTCGCGGATTCTGGCATCTACGAATTCCGCCCCGGTTACGGTGGTTCCATGCAGAACATCATGGAGGTAGACGGAAAAGAAGTCCATCGAATGGAACCGGGCAAGGCCCCTATTCGCAAGGACATCAAGCTAACCGGTGGAAAGAAAGTACCATTCAAGATTACCTATCTCACGGAGGATGCCAACGGTCTGGGCTGGATCGACCGTCAGGATATTCCCGGCACCCTGGCTACACTTGTCAAACATGAAGCCAAGTATCCCCACCTGATTGATGACAGGGGACAATGGACCGAGAGAGACGACGTGTGGTACCGTGGAGTAGTGACAGCCACCGGCAGTCATTGGCTGGGAGTCAAATCAGGTAAAATCGGTCCTGAACTCGGATTTGGCAAGGTACTCGGTGATGCATTGGACGCCCCGGTGCTGATTCTGAAAACATCTCAGGGTAATCGTTCACTTGGGTGGGACTTCTTGCCACCCGGTAGCGAGCGATACGAAGCTGACGGAAAAATTTACGCGGGCTACAAGGACTCACCCGATTCATGGGAAAAGGGTTCGGATCCGAAACCGATCAATTGGTATGCGGGCAAGCAGTATGACGACTGCTTCAAAGCCGCTCATGAAGTGCTGGACAATTTTGATCAACAGTTCCCACATTGGAAGGGACTCGATTATGAAATCGTGGGTTTCGGCTGGTGGCAGGGAGACAAAGATCGCTACAACACTGAACACGCTAAAAGGTATGAACAAAACCTTGTTCGCCTGATCCAGACTCTAAGGCAGGAATTCAGCGCACCTGAAGCCAAATTCGTATGCGCCACGCTGGGGCAAACAGAAAAAAGCAAAGCCCAAGGCAATGAAAAACTGATTCTTGACGCGCAATTGGCAGTTGCTGGTGAGGCAGGCAAGTATCCAGCATTCAGAGGAAATACGGCCACCGTATACACTTACCCACTGAATCAGGGCGGAGCGTCCAACAGTCATTACAATGGCAACGCCCAAACCTACATGGATGTCGGTACAGCAATGGGCGAAGAGATGGTCAAATTGCTAAATAGCAACTGATCACAATCAAAGAGTCACAATTGACTGCGGCATGCTCTTAGCACCTGAGTCGAAATACTTGCTATTGGGTCAATGACATCTCAATCAGGCAACAGGAAAATCGAATGAGACATCCCCAATTCCCGCGACGTTCTCTACTGGCAGGAATGGCTGCGACCTGTATTTCGGGTTCACTCACCGGGCCCCAAGATGCCCAAGCCATGAATGACGGAACCGCCACATGGCCAGGCACCGTACGTTATCCCGACCCGCGGGTTGTGTCGCTCGACAAAAGATTTGACAAGTACAAACTCGGTAACACTTCGGTACAACGGCTCTACTTCAATCCCAGAGCTTTGTGGCACGAAGGATGCGCATGGAATGCAGTTGGACGTTACCTGGTTTTCAGCGATGTTCCCGCCAATTCTCTTCACCGTTGGGTAGAAGATGATGACCGTGTCACGGTTTTTCAAAAGCCAAGCGGCAATGCTAACGGCAACACATTCGACTACGAGGGTCGATTACTGACCTGCCAACATGGCCCCCGACAAGTGATTCGCCATAATCACGATGGATCGACACAAGTCATTGCAGATAGGTATGACGGTAAACGCCTGAATTCACCAAACGATATCGTCGTCCACCGTGATGACAAATCCATCTGGTTCACAGACCCGGGGTATGGCATTCGCAAAAACTACACGGGAACTCCGTCAGAAGCTGAATTACCCGAGTCCGTATACCGCGTCGATGCACAGACCGGAAACATCACCAAGGTCACCGACGACATAGGCACTCCCAATGGCCTGTGTTTTTCACCTGACCTCACCAAACTGTACGTTGCAGACAGCGGTGACAACGCCCACTCAATTCGAGTCTGGGACATCGACGCAGGTCGCCTGAAAAATGGTCGTCAATTTGCTTCAATGAAAATGGATGGATTCGAAAAGGCTGGAAAAGCAGACGGAATACGTGCAGACATCGATGGCAACATTTGGTCCACGGCGGCGTGGGGCGGACAAGGCTACGATGGAGTTCATATTTTTGCACCCAACGGTGATCGCATCGGCCAAATCATCCTACCGGAAGTCTGCGCCAACTTGTGCTTTGGCGGTGCAAAACGCAACCGTTTATTCATGGCTGCCAGCCAAAGCCTCTATGCCCTTTACACCGAGGCTATCGGAACCTATTGAGCGCACCGAAAAGACGGCAGGCCATCAGAAATCCCCTCGAGTTCCTCCGCATCTCAGAGCCGACAATGAGTAATGATCCAAATCGTCGCAGCTTCCTGCAAGCCACAGCCGGTGGACTGGTTGTTTCAGCATCATTGACATCACCTGACACACGAGTCACGGCTGCAAATACTGAAACGAAACACAGCATCCCAGTGACAGGTGATGTACTACGAACAACAGGGCAGCTATCCAACGATGGAAAAGCAATCATTGAATCGGAACGTCCCGTCCCGGTGGTCGGTGAATCCGATGTCATGGTCTGCGGTGCCGGTCCAGCTGGAATTGCCGCGGCACTGTCTGCTGCGCGGGCTGGAGCTTCCGTGCAGTTGATCGAAGTGGCCGGATGCCTGGGCGGTGTCTGGACGGTTGGACTGCTAACCAAGATTCTTGATGCTGATAACAAGCACGGAATCATGGCGGAACTTTTGAAAAAACTCAAAACTCGTGGCAGCCAAGTTGCGATCGAATCGAATGGCACGGTCTATGACCCTGAGGTTGCCAAGCTCGTGCTGGAAGAAGTCTGCATTGAGGCAGGTGTGCAGATCCGGCTGCACACACGAGTCGTCGGCGCAGTTCTGAATGAGAACAAACGCCTCGTCGCCGTATTGACCGAATCCAAATCTGGCCGGGAAGCATGGTTAGCTAAACGCTTCATTGACTGCAGTGGAGATGGCGATCTGGCAGCACATGCGGGCTGCCAATTCGAAGTCGGGACAGGAGCAGACTGCGACTGCCAACCCATGTCAATGCTCGCCCTGTTGACAGGCCTTGATCCGAATCAGGTACGACCATGGATACGAGAAACCGGATCCAGTGCAAAAAAACGCTTGCTTGAATTGATGGAGCAAAATGGAATCAATCCCTCCTACCGGGCGCCAACCCTGCGACACCTGCACAGCAATGTTTTTTCGTTGATGACCAATCATGAATATGGTGTAAGCGCCTTTGACGCCAACGCCATCACTTCGGCAACGCTCAGGGCGAGACGCGAAATACATGACATCGTCCATGGATTGAAAAAGATTGGCGGCCCGTGGAAAAATCTCGCCGTGGTTGCAACGGCGGAACAAATTGGCGTTCGTGAAGGTCGTCGCATTCGGGGACGATACACCTTGACCGCTTCAGACCTCGCCCGTGGCTTGAGTCACAAACAAGCCGTTTGCAAGGCAACCTTTCCCATTGATGTGCATGCTCTCAACGATTCTGGCAACAAAGAAATCAATCGTGACTTCAAGACCAGCGGCATGAAACCCTACGACATCCCTTACCCGGCATTGGTGGCTGCTGATGTCGACGGTCTGCTCATGGCAGGACGCTGCATCAGCGGCGATTTTATCGCTCACTCCAGTTATCGAGTCACCGGAAATGCCGTCCCCATGGGTGAAGCCGCAGGCTTGGCCGCCACCCTGTCGATCCAACAACAGGTGATGCCCCACGAACTTGTCTGGAAACCAACTGGTAGCTGGAACGGACATCCGGCAGGCAATCAGAAATTTCTCGGCATCGCTTTTCAGGGGCAAGCGATGCCCATTCCTTTACGCAGCCAGATTTTCACTAACTGACCATGCCGTGCGTATCTCATCATCAGACATCTCATCATCTGGCACCGCCTGCTATTTCCGTTCTACCGCAAGGTAATCAAGCAGGGTAAAACGGCCGACGATCACAACCTGCTATCCGCGTGAAAGAAACTCACCCGGAATTCACCTCTACCGCGATTACCGGTGAACGCGATTACCGGTTAGACTGACTGTAGGACATTCCGACTTTCTTAGATGCGATTCCATGACAACTCGATTCGAAAATTACCGACGTAATCCGGTAAGCGTGCTGCGGCAAAGACGAGCAACTGTGATACATGTGTTTCTCTTGGTCGTTGCCCATTCTTGCGCCGCCACACTGGGCCAGTCCCAAGACACAAAGATCAATTTCAATCGGGACATCCGTCCCCTTCTTTCTGATCGCTGCTTTCATTGCCATGGCCCAGACGAAGAAGATC
>JAPOKD010000462.1 GCA_029977825.1 Planctomycetota bacterium
ACCCAACCAGACGACGTGACTGGGCAATCGGGGCCTGAAGACCCCGATCTGTCGATGGTTGTTTTTCAGGCAACTGATGGAACCCCCATTGCCGCGCTCGCCAACTTCTCCATGCATTATTTCAGTGACAAAGCGATCAGCGCCGACTACTTCGGGCTGTTTTGTGATGGCTTGCAGCAATACGTCAAGCAACGTAATCCCAAGGCCGAAATGGTCGGGATCATGTCCCATGGCTGCAGTGGAGACGTTTGGCGACGGGATTACATGACCTGGAAGAGCGGTGAGAATCCGACAATCGAAGGCTACACACAGGGCCTGCTTGACATCGCGAAACAAGTCTATGAATCGGTTGAATTCCAGCAAGACGCGACGCTGGCTATGGCAGAAGCTCGGATTCCGATGAAGTATCGCGTGCCTGACCGCCAGTTGCTGGAATGGTCCCAACGCATCGTCGATGCCATGGAATCTGACACTCCCAAGGATCGACTCGAAGTCTATGCAAGAGAACAAGTCCTTTTGGATAAGATGCAGTCGACCGAAATTGTGGTGCAGGCGATACGCCTTGGTGACATTGCCATCGCTTCGACCCCCAACGAAACCTATGCACTCACCGGCCTCAAGTTGAAAGCGCAGAGCCCTTTCCCCAAGACAATGGTGATCGAACTTGCCAACGGCGCCGACGGCTACATCCCACCACCCGAGCAGCATCTGCTAGGTGGATACAACACATGGGCAGCCAGATCAGCCGGTCTTGAGGTGACTGCGGAGCCACGGATCGTCGCGACAGCAGTGAATCTTCTTGAAAAAGTCACCCAGAAACCCAGAAGACAACCACAGGAAACGACCGGCAAGGCGGCCAACAAACTGCTGGCAGCCAAACCAGTGGCCTATTATCGCTTCGCAGAAACCGAGGCACCGGTACTCGTAGATCAGTCCGGCAATCACCATGACGGCGTTTATGAGCCAGGCGTCTGTTTTTACTTACCCGGCCCTGACGCACCGGAACGTCAATACACAAGTGATAAAAATGTAAATCGTTGCGTTCACTTTGCGGGGGGGCGCGCACGGACTCGCCTCCCATCTCTCAAGGATTCTTACTGCATTAGCATGGATTTTTGGAATGGCATGCCAAACAATGCCCGGGCGACGACCGGATGGCTGCTATCCAATGACTATCCCCACGCAGTAAGCCAAAACGGAGAGCATCTGGGGATCAGTGGCACTGAAGCGGGGGATCTGGCTGGTCGACTGATGCTTCAACAGGGTATTTCCAAACCGGTCCTGGGAAAGACCGAAATCCCGCGTTGGCAATGGAACCAATTGCTGATAGTCAAAGATGGCCAACGACTTCGCGTCTACCTGAACGAAGATCCGGTACCCGAGATTGACGTCGCGATCGAGTCATCAGGCAACCGTGAAGTCGCCAACTATTTCATCGGCGGACGCAGCGACAATCAGTCGAACTTCGAAGGCAGAATTGACGAAGTTGCGTTTTTTCAGGGCGTACCGACAGGTTTGGTGCCATCCCGTGAGCCAACCCCAAAGTAAAACCCGATGACACGAGTGGGTCATCGTGGGCACGGATTCACGGCGACCACTAGATCAGTGCTGCAGCCCGATCACAAAGGCCCTGAGCCTCGGCCTGTGTCTGGGCTTCAGCAATCAACCTGACAATCGGCTCGGTATTACTTCCTCGTACAAGCAGCCATTTGTCCTGCCACGCCAGCCGCAAACCGTCACCAGATGTTGCCTCTGCTTCAGGGTATTCGTGCCGCAGTGCGTCGAATAAAGCCGGCAACCGGTCTGCAGTGACCTTGGCAACGGATTTAACGATATGAAATTCAGGTAACGCATCGGCCAGTTCCGCCAACGATTTCCCGCTGCTGGTCATGAGGTCCAATACCTGTGCCATTCCCACAAAACTGTCTCGCACATAGCCAACACGCGGATCAATGGGACCGCCATTGCCTTCACCACCATAGGTCGCCTGTTGGGCAATCATCATATCGGCCACATTCGCCTCACCCACGGCGCTTCGGAAAGACGGAACACCGGCATGCCGTGCCAGGCTCTCACTCATACCACTGGTCGCGCCATTGATCACAATCGGGCCACGCGTATCTGAATGAGCCATCGCCCGCTGAACACAGAGAGCAAGCGTGTATTCCTCACCGATATAACGTCCAGCACCATCAACCAGGGCCAAGCGATCAGCGTCTGGATCCTGACAAAATCCGATGACGCAATCTTCTGCCCGCACCATTTCCGCAATCCCTTTGAGATTATCTGCTGTTGGCTCCGGCACATGAGAAAATTGGCCGTCAGGCGTGTCTCCCACTAAAACCACATCACATCCCAGCTTTTCAAGCAATCGCTTACCCAGCAAGCCTCCCGCACCATGATTGCTATCCAGCAGAACCCGATGCCTTGCATGGGCGATGGCAGTCACATCAACCGTCGCCAACACCTGCTCGAGATGGGGAAGATGCGGGTCCTCACAATTTGTGATCTTGCCCAGCTGATCAAAAGGTACCCATTGTGCTTCCTGAGCAAAGTAGGCATCACGTATCGCGCTACCGGTCTCTGCATCCAGAACACGGCCGGCAGGGCCAAACAGTTTGATTCCATTGTACGGTGGCGGATTGTGGCTGGCTGAAACCTGAACCGCCCCAGCCGCCTTCATTTGACGTACCAGAACGCCTATTGTCGGTGTTGCAGCAACATCCGCATCAATGCAGTCACGACCGCAAGCGGTCAGAGCAGCCGTGATGGCGCGGGAGAGCATTGGGCCACTGTTGCGGCCGTCGCGACCTATGATGATCGGACCTGAGGGCAGCTTTGACGCGAAAGCGGCAACAAAATGGGTTGCCACATCTGGAGTCAGAGTCTCGCCCACAATTCCACGTAAGCCGCTGACGCTAATGATCAATTCGCTCATATTTTCCGAAGCCTTGTATCCCTCGTTGCCAGTTTCCATCGTCTGCAAATAGAATCGTAATTACCAGATTTGGCGAGGTATGGTCGGTCTTTTCTTTTCAAACATTTTCTGTTGGTAAAAATGAGCAACGTGGAACAAGTTCAAAAGTCTCTCGAAGCGATCAAATCAGCCGTCGCCGCAGGCAAGCTAAGTCAGACAGCCGCCGACAACGTCATAGCATGGCTAACCGAGGCCAGATACGAGGAGTATCAAACAGCGGTTATCGAACACATCGAAGCGGAGATGTGGCAACCGCTTGACGATGCGTTTTGGACCATCATTCCTTTCGGTACTGGTGGTCGACGCGGACGCATGTATCCCATCGGATCCAACGCGATCAACGATCGAACCATTGGAGAAAGTGCTCAGGGGCTGGCAGATTACGTGGTCGAGCACAGCGGCGGAAAGAAAGATCTCTCCTGTGCCATTGCCTACGATACGCGGCACAAGTCACGGCACTTCACCGAGTTGTGCGCTGGGATCATGGTAGCAGCAGGCTTCAAGGTCTACTTACTGGATGACTATCGGGCAACGCCACAATTGTCATTCGCGGTTCGGGCCAAGCAATGCGACTGCGGCATCATGGTCACCGCCAGCCACAACCCGCCAAGTGACAATGCAGTCAAAGTCTACTGGTCCAGTGGCGCCCAAGTGCTGCCCCCACACGACAAGGGCATTATCGACCGCGTGATGACTTGTCAGGAAATCCGAGTCACGCCGTTTGATCAAGCGATTGCCGAAGGCAAAGTGGAAATCGTAACAGATGAGATTGACGCAACGTTTACAGACGCTGCCGTTGCTTGTGGTTTTGCCGGACCAAGAGACGCAAGAATCCTGTACTCTCCCCTGCATGGAGTCGGTGCTGCAGCTGTGGTCCCACTTTTACAACGCGATGGCTTCACTGACATCCATGTCTACGAGCCTCACGCGACACCCAGTGGTGATTTCCCTAATGTGCCGGGCCATGTCTCGAATCCCGAAAACCAGGCAGTCTTTGATAAACCAATCGAGCATGGTCGGGAAATTGGTGCTGACCTGATCCTCGCCACTGACCCGGACTGTGACCGAATCGGTTGTGCGGCGCCCATCACCATGGATTCCAGCGGACCATGGCGGACCTTCAATGGCAATGAAATCGGCGCAATTCTGACCCAGTATGTCCTCAGCAAACGCGCTGAAGCAAATACGCTCACTGCTGAGAACTACGTTGTAAAAACACTTGTCACCACTGAGTTGACTCGCAGGATCGCCGAAAGCTTCGACGTGCGGTGTGTGGGAGACTTGCTGGTCGGATTCAAGTACATCGCAGAGGTAATCGATCGCGAAGGGCCAAATCAATTCGTGTTCGGAACCGAAGAATCACATGGCTACCTGATCGGCCAATACTGCCGAGACAAAGACGGCGCCGTCGCGTGCATGCTCATGAGCGAGTTAGCAGCAGAACTGAAACAAACAGGAGTCTCAATGCATGACTACCTCTGCGACCTGCACCGCCAACACGGCTACCACCGTGAAATGCTGATCAATCTGTTCATGGAGGGGAGTGAAGGCATGGCTGCCATGAAGCGTCTCATGAAAGCTTTTCGTGAAACGCCTCCGCAACAACTTGCTGGAATTCCACTCAAACAAATCAGAGACTATGGCAGTTCCAAGTGCACCGACCTGAATTCTGGCAAAAGCGAAGAACTGGCAGGCCCCGTCGGTGACTTGATCATCATGGATCTCGAAGAAGAAGGAAACTACGTCGCGGTACGCCCCAGCGGGACTGAACCCAAGATCAAACTGTATGTTTTCACTCGAGCTTCTGCTGAAGAGTCATCGCGTGATCTGGATAAGGCCAAAACGAAGCTGGAGGAAAGACTGGTTGCTCTGGAATCAGATGTTCGCGAATACGCCAAGGCAAATTCCTGACAGTGTCGGCGCTGGACAGCGACTGCCAAAAGCGGCCTCAGCAGTTTGCCACACAAGACGGCGAACCGGGTGCCGCCTGAGATCGGCCGAACCTGCTTCAGCCAGTTTTTCGACGAGCGGCCACTCTCTTTCGTGCCGCAGCATTTTGAATGCCTTGGACTGTGCTCCCTGCATGCCTTGGACTGTGCTCCCTGCATGCCTTGGACTGTGCTCCCTGAACGCCCTGGACTGTGCTCCCTGAACGCCCTGGACTGTGCTCCCTGAACGCCCTGGACTGTGCTCCCTGAACGCCCT
>JAPOKD010000958.1 GCA_029977825.1 Planctomycetota bacterium
GTCTCGAGGCCACTGCAAACCCAGCACCGCGCCCGTACCCTGGTGAGTGCGAACTAATCCGAGAAACGACTTGATGAGAGGGCTCTTCCCTGATCCATTTGGGCCGAGCAAACCTGTGCTCCCAGGCTGGATCTCCAGCGAAACATCGTCGAGAGCGCGAAAACCGCTGTAGAGCTTGGTGACTCCAGTAAGTGAAATGATCGGGCTCAGGGGGAACTCCGCGTTGGTAGATTTGAGATGGGGGCCGACTTTCATCAGATCTGTCCCTGAGGCCGACCGTTGCCAGCGTAAACTTAGTACCAGTTCTGGTCCAGTCGGCAGTTTTTCTTGATCCTCGTTGCTCTGCTTCCGATGTTACAGGGCTGCTATTGGGATGATAGTAAGTCACCACGTGATGAGGCTGGGCTGTGTATACTTGGCAACTTCAAATTCCATCATCAGTAATCAATTCTCTGGCTGCTTGCATGTCTGTTTTTGCTCGCTGTTTATTTACTTCGTTGTTTCTGTTTGGCTTTGCTTGGGGAGCTGAAGACCGCCCCAACATCGTTGTGGTGCTTTGTGATGATCTTGGTTACGGCGATCTTGAGTGTTATGGGCACCCTGTTATCAAGACACCACATCTGAACGAGTTGGCAGAAACAGGCATCCTTTTCACCGATTTTTATTCTACCGCCCCCGTCTGCTCTCCATCGCGAGTGGGCTTGCTGACGGGGCGTAGTCCCAATCGTGCAGGGGTCTATGATTGGATTCCTGAAGCCAGGAAGGCAACGCCGAATCGCCGTGAATTGGTGCACATGCGTGCCTCCGAAATTACGATTGCAAAGCTTCTGAAAGATGCGGGCTATCAGACTTGCATGGCCGGCAAATGGCATTGCAATAGTGAATTCAATAATTCACGCCAGCCACAGCCAGGTGATTTCGGTTTCGATCATTGGCTTGCAACACAGAATAATGCCTCGCCGTCTCACCGGCATCCTCGCAATTATGTGCGAAATGGAAAACCGGTTGGGGTGATCGAAGACTTCAGTTGTCAGATTGTTGTTGATGAGGCAATCACTTGGCTTGAGACATGTGACCCTGACCGGCCCTTTTTTATCTACGCTGCCTTTCATGAACCCCATGAGCCCATCGAATCACCGGCAGATCTTGTAGAAGCATACTCTGGTTCATCCCGGGATCGAAATGAAGCACAGTATTTCGCAAACGTTGCCAATGTTGATGCGGCTGTTGGTGAGTTGCTCGCAGGTCTTGAGAAGCTGAAGCGTCGTGAGAACACGCTGATTGTCTTCACCTCGGACAATGGGCCGGAGACATTGAACCGTTATCGGGGTGCAGCCCGTTCCTATGGGCGTGCCGGGCCACTTCGGGGCATGAAGCTACACACAACGGACGCGGGTTTCCGCGTGGCGGGCATCGTGAACTGGAAGGGGCGAATTCAGCCTGCTGAAAAGCCAGTTTCAACCCCTGTGTCTGCACTCGATTTGTTGCCGACGTTTTGTGATTTGGCGAATTCGGATGTGCCCGAAAATCTTGACCTGGACGGCGCAAATGTACTGCCGGTACTGGAAGGAAAAGTTTTTGTTCGCGATAAACCACTTGTCTGGGCGTACTTTAACGCACTCAATGATGCCAGGGTCGCCATGCGTGACGGGCGGTGGAAGGTTTTGGCAAAGTTGAATGGTGGCAAATTCGCCAAGCTACAGAATGTCACAGTCGATAGTGCGAGTCGCTTACGCGATGCCGAGCTTACTGATATCGAAGTCTATGATCTTAATGCAGATGTCGGTGAGTTAAGAAATATCGCAAAGGAAGACACCGCCAGGACCGCCAGACTCAAGGCGAAGTTGGAACACCAGTTCCGCGAACTCGTTAAAAATTCTCACGTCTGGTGAGGCGGTGACGTTTGTTGTGATGGTGTATCGGAGTTCAGTTTCTGCTGGGCATCCAGCAGGAATTTCATCGCATCCATTGGTGTCATCGTGTTGACGTCCAGTTTTTGCACTTCGTCGAGAAGTGGGTGATCTGCGAAACCGAATAGTGTCAATTGGTATTGCCCGTTTGTCGTGTCTGGGCCTGGTGCTTGAATGGTCGGCCTATCAAATGCATCACGATGATCAGCTTCCAGTTGCGAAAGAACATCCTTGGCTCGCTCGTTGACTTCGGCAGGTATCCCAGCAAGTCTGGCAACGTGTATGCCGTAGCTCTTGTCAGCACCTCCTTCGACAATGCGGTGCAGAAATACGACTTCGTCATTCCATTCTTTGACTGCAACGTTCAGATTGGATACAC
>JAPOKD010000615.1 GCA_029977825.1 Planctomycetota bacterium
ACCGCGTGGAGCTGGTTTGGTACCAATGAACTTGGAATCGGCATGCACAGCTACGGTTTTACATCCGGTGTTCTAATGTGGCTGACGATCTACATCCTTTTGCAACTTGCGTTCATCGGCGTCGATCTCATCCTTCGATCGTCCAAGGTGCGGTTTGGCACGGAGACTTAAACAGTCCGGCTGGACTCATCAAACAGCTGCCGCAGCAGCCAAGACTGGTCTGGGCTGCTGCGATTGCAAAGAGCCGTCCGGTGGGTAAGGTTTCGTACTCTTCGTGCCAGTACTCTTCGTGCTGGCACCGGTGCAGTTAATTGGTTTGCAGGTGTCCGGCACCCAGCGAAATGGAAGCATGACGCCCACTCGTCGATGCTTGTGGGCCGGTCTGTTCTGCGGGTTTTCAGAGAATTGCAGATTTGCTGCGAGACACGATGTTGTGTCAGGGAACTGAAAGAGGCTCTCTCCTTGACCGGTTTTAAGATGAGCTGATTGCATGATCACTGCAACAACAATCCTGCAAATAATGGCCCGTAATGCTGGGCTTTGCCAGACACAGTCATCGAGGTTGTGAGATTGTGGGCCCGCCGCGCCAATTATCTGCGGATCGAATACGAGACTCATTTGTTGGCATCGGTCGACTGGGGGGAATCAAGATATTCATCAGCCAGTCAGTTTGATCAGACATAGGAACTGCAACACTGTAGTTGGGTGCGACAACGTTCAGGACGCTCAGTGAGTCCAGAGTTTGTGGTGTTGAAAATACGATTGGGAATCCATCCAGACACAGTGCTACGTTGGCGGGGAATCCCTCGTAACCCACTTCGTTACGACAGGTGCCAGTCAGACTGATTTGTGCGTTGTTCACGTTGAATCCGATTCCCAGAAGATCAAAGGGGATGTCCCCGTGTTGATTGATCAGTCGATCCTGAAGTCGGATCTCGAAACCGCAGTTCTGATTCGCAGCCAGCAGCAGACTGCGACCCATTTGGCCATTCCTGGCAATAATGGAACCTGACATGTCACTTCGCTTGGAGTGCGGATCAATGCGACAGCGATCAAACTCGAATGTCGCAGTGCCACTAAGACGATGGGAGTTGCGTTCAAATATCCGGTCGAGTGCCACATCGCTGAATCGTGATCCACCAAGATCAATCCACCAGTGGTTTTTCTCGATCTGCCACGTCATGGTGCCAGCGAATTCAGCATTGACACCAAGATTTGCCATTTCCGGTAGAAAGTCTGAGATGGCAGAGCAGGGCAGGGCGGTTCCTCGTGTGTCCAGTGACCATCTGGTTGCTGGATGTTTGCCACTGCGGTCACGCCGGACCATGATGTTGATAGGCGTATCATGAGTAGCATTGGCAGGAAGACAGGCTAAGGTTGCTTCCACCGCGTCCTCGTAAGGAACAATCCACGCGTCGACATCTTTCAATGTCACAGCTCCGGTACGACTGTGAAGCGTCAGGTCATTTGCAGATGCGCGGACGGGCATCGCCGTTAAATCGGGGCGGCAGAGGAAGCGTTGGTGAAGTAAGTTCCAGATTCCCTTCAGTTCGGCTGACTGGATTTCTGGCTGCTGCAGAAGAATAGTCACTTCACCACGTTCACGAACGTGTTCGATCTTGCGAATGCGTGCGATTTCGTGAGTCGTTTCCGGCTCTCGGATCGTCACACCGATTAAGCAGAAATTTGAAGGCGTTGTCTTTTCAAAATCCTCAATTTCGATCGTAAGACCAGTCGTTAAGGAAAGCTGGGCCTCAAGGTTTTGCAGTGCACGTTGGTGATACCATGGGGTCCATGTCATCAATATGCACAGGCAGGTGAAGCAAGTGGGAACCGCGCAGCAGAACACGAACAGCAATCTTGCAGTCGTTCGTTGAATTCGTTCGTGCATGGTTCGTCCTGTTGACCAATTGCCCAAACCGTCAGGTCAAATGCCTGAGCGTGGAGTGGTGCAGGCCAGAGGGAAGGCAAACGGCTTTCCAGCGGAGCGTGTCGATCTTAGGTCCACGGGCGGAACCACCGATAGGTCGTTTTGAGTTGCCGATGAACGACTGAAAGCTAGCACGGGTATAGATTGTGAAACGTTCGAGCATTGCCTCACGTTTCACGCGATCTCGATACAAATGACGCACAAAACACACATGTATGGCAGTTTTTGGATTTTGCAGTTGTTTTTGCAATCATTCCCAAGCCTATTTCGCCATAACGCTACTCCCCATCTGAAACGTTACTACCAACGCAATCACCAACTCTCTCGTGCTTTGCTAGCAACAGGAATTTCTATTTGTTGGTCGGTTTGCGGTTTCTGATGGCACGTTTGGGTCACCGGTTTGCGTTTGTAGGAGCCACTTTCCGAGGGCATCTGGAATAAGCAGCGAGTGATCTTGGACCACGGAGATCCCGTGGGATGGGTTGTTGCGTATCACTTGCGGATTACTCGCTCGATGGCAGGATCAGGTATCGGTGAAGAGGTAGATGCGGTGGGCTTCCAACAGGAGTCACCGTAATTGTGTACTGATGAGGCCAGAACGTTCCTGTTGGGGTGAAGCAATCATGAGTGTGAGTTTGATGGTAATTGGTCAAACCCTGACTACTCGATCAATGAGCATGTCTTGAACGTCGAAGAAACGCTCACTGCATTGAGGCGTCACCAAAGCAACCGAAATTGTCAGGGAAACTAGTTTGAGTAGGGATTAGTTCGCGGGATTTGCAATTACAAAATCGCTGATCTGGTGACTTACTGGGTTTTCTGTTGTCAGTTACAGATCGACACAGGAAGATTTTGCTGGGAGTCGTAAAATGTCCTGGTGGCCCGTGTGGGGTTTGTGTGAAGGAGTGTTCCATCATTTTGACAAGAGATTCAGTGATGATGCTACGACTAGCAGCTTTCTGTTGTTTGTTGATGTTTGCCGGGGTTGCATTTGCGAAGCCAGTATTTGAGATTCGGGAAAAAATAATTTACTCGACGGTGGGTGATCGCGAGCTGTTGCTGGATGCCTTCATTCCCAAGGCAGAGGGGGTCCACCCAGCGGTGTTGGTTGTGCATGGGGGAGCATGGCGAAGCGGAAATCGCAGACAGTTAAGAGCTTATGCGACAGCGCTTGCAGAACGTGGATTTGTCTGCTTTGCGATTGACTATCGGCTGGCTCCCAAGCATAAATTTCCAGCACAAATCGAGGATTGTCGCAACGCGGTCCGATGGATTCGAAAAAATGCTTCCCAGTACAAAGTGAACCCTGATCGACTTGGCGCCATTGGATACTCCGCGGGTGGTCACTTGGTGTCATTGTTGGCGACCACAGGAAAGGCACCGAGTGATGCGAATGGGAACATCGATACACGGATTCAGGTAGCGGCTGCGGGGGGAGCTCCCACAGATTTTCGCTGGTTTCCAGATAACGGACGTTGGGCCGATTTCTGGATGGGTGGGGATTTGACCAGTAAAAAGGAATTGTTCCTCGCTGCTTCCACAGCCGCATTTGTTGATGCAGGGGATGCACCTCTTTTTTTCTTCCACGGTTCTGCTGATGCCCTTGTTCCGGAGGCTTGGACCAAGGCCTGCTATTTTGCATTGAAGTCGGCTGGCGTCACGACCGAGTTTTACAGCATCGCGGATGCGGGTCACATGCAGGCGGCAATGGATCCCCGTGCTCTTGAAAAAGCATGTGATTTTCTGACTTCGGTGCTCGTGCCCGAACGCCAGTCTGGTAGACCATTGAAAGAAGCTGACGTGTCCCCTGAGCTCGACGCTTCGCCCAAAGTTTCGAGTGAGGCAGCGAGTTCAAGAGAGTTGGATCGATAGCGTTTTGAGAGCCATCGCAGAGACCGAACCTGGTATGCAACTCGTGTACGACTCACAGCAGACGACCACCATACAGAAGACATCCTTGGACATCTTGGTTTGCCTGGGCGGGCAACTGCAGGCCTGGTTGCTGGCATGGTCGCCTGATCGTTCAGGTTTTTTTTGGGGGGTGTACGGATCTCGGTCAACCCTCATGACGGGTGGGGCTGCTACAAAGACGAGGATCTTTGGCCCATAAATGGGACAGGATCATGGACTATTGTGCTCAATCGTTGGCTGAATCCAGCTTTCTGCCTCAAA
>JAPOKD010000722.1 GCA_029977825.1 Planctomycetota bacterium
CCATTTTTCTGATCTACACTGCTCGCAAACCAACCGGCTGACAGGTTGGTGTACCCTGCGATTTCCCACTGACACATCGTGGTTTCCCACTGACACATCGTGGTTTCCCACTGACACATCGTGGTTTCCCACTGGCGCATCGTGGCCTGCTGCTACGCAGATTGCCCGGGATATGCAATTCAAGGCGTTAAACCCTCTTGCCACATCTACCTGTCGAGTGTGCACGCTTTATGAAGCTCGTCAGCAGCCTTTTGAAACGACACCGCAAGATCTCCTTGCGCAGCGCTGACACCCTTTGTGTTCCATTTTTTCAGAATCTCTCCGAAGTTTTTCATTGCTTCCTCGACTTCGGGGCTTTCGACGATTACCAGATCTCCCCAATACAACTCCCAGAACTCCGCATACTCGTGCTGCGCCTGCCCCAAGCTAGGTGCTTGCACAATCCGGTCGACAACTGCGGTCGCACGCTCATACAAATTCTTTCGTATCGTTTTCTGAAGCTCCGGGTAGTTTCTGGTCTCTCGCTGCCATGCCGCGCCGCAAGCGTGCGCAAAGTCAATCGATAATTGCCGCAGGTCATGGGACTTGTTACCAAGCCGTGATTCCCGCAATCCCTTCGCCAGGGCCTCGAGTGATGGCAGCACACTTGGGTCGCCTGCCTTTGAAATCAGCTCGTATTCAAGCTGAAACTGACGCTCGTAACGCTGACTCAAGTTACTCGTTCGTGAAACGCTTACGATCAGAGGATCGTCTAAATTTGCTTCCTTGGCTGCCAGCGCGCAGGCTCTCCCATAAGCAATGAACGACAGTGACAACAGACGTCGTTTCTGTGCTACCTCGGACTCCAATTCTGCCTGTGCTCCGAGCAGGTTCTCTGTTTCTTGTTGCAACGCGTCCTTTGTCGATCGCAAGTCTGCGTTGGCGACCTGCAGTTGAGTGTTGTAGAGCGTGCCAACGATTAAGATGGCTGTAACGGCAAAAAGACTAACCATCGCCAATGCTGCAACGGCCGGACGGCGGCGCGCAAATTTCAAACCGCGACCAAACACACTACTTGGCTTGGCCATGATCGGTTCGCCGGCAAGGAAACGCCGCAAATCTTCAGCCAGTTCCGTAGCCGATGCGTATCGATGCTCAATGCGTTTGTCCAGACACTTCAAGCAGACCGTTTCCAAGTCGCGTGGCGTCTCGGCCTGTAGCCGGGACGGTGGCAATGGATCCTGATTCAATACCTGACGCATCGTCTCATAAGGTGTCGGCGCTTGAAACGGCGGCCTACCCACCAGCATTTCGAATAGGATGACTCCAAGTGCATACACGTCAGAAGCTGGGCCAATTTGAGACGTTGCACCTGCTGCCTGCTCAGGGGCCATGTAACTGGGTGTTCCCAACACAGAACCCGTTTGGGTGTGTCCCGAATCCGTATCAACTTGTTTCGCCAGCCCAAAGTCCGTGACTTTGAGAAGCCCCTGTTCCGTTAATAAAATATTGCCCGGCTTAAGGTCTCGATGAACGACTCCCCGGTCATGAGCAGCCTGAACCGCTCGGGCCAAGATCTCAACTGTTCGAGCCGCCTCTTCCGCAGGTTGGGGATCGCGGGCCAGATGTTCCGCAAGGCTTCCGCCAGCAACGAACTCCATCGAAAAAAACGGCAAGCCGTTATGTTGCCCGATCTCGTGTATCTGAATGATGTTTGGATGCTGAAGCCTCGCAACTGCCTCTGCCTCAGTACGAAAACGCGAACGCTGTTCACTGCTGGCGTGCTCTGCCGCCACGATCGTTTTCAATGCAACGATGCGGTTGAGTCCAAGCTGACGCGCGCGATACACAACGCCCATACCGCCACGACCTATCTCAGCCTCCAACTCATACCCGGGAATGTCCGGCAGCCTTGCAGAAGCATCCGGCGGGCGCGATACCCAGCCTGCTACGTCCATATGCTGTGTTTCGAACACCGAGTCCATGGATTTTAACACTTCAATCCGGCGCTGAACTTCCGGAACCAGATCGGTTCGGTCACCACACAACTCTGCGGCGTTGAGCTCTTGCTGCCGCTCTCTCATGATTTCCCAGTGCACAAGCAGCTCGTCAATCGTCTCGACACAGCCTGCCGACTCCGAATGATCAGCTTTCTTCACTTCTTGCTCGTCACTCTGAGCCAGAGTCAAATCCATGCTGGCGGCCGGAGTATCTGGCTGTCTTGTTGACTTCGTCATCACTGGGCCCTTATTTTCCAAACAAGACTCTACGGCAAACGGCCCTGAAGAATTTCATGCAGTTTCAGTCGCGCCGCTTGCCACCGTCGCTTAACAGTACGGTCCGACACACCCAGAATATCAGCAGCTTGCGATTGAGTCAGTTCCTGATACCACAACAAGTCGCATACATCACGCTCGTCGTCAGGCAAATTGGCGATCCGTTCGTGCAACTCACCCCATTCGGCAAGGCGATTGGGCTCATGAGTCAAATCAACACCTTCAGCAAGAGCGACGTTGCCACTTGTATCGCCATCTGAATTTTTGTGTTGTGGATTGCTGGCGTGGTGAGCCATGGGACTCTGGGCCCCTTGGTAGCGGCGCGCCAAATCGATCAGTTCACGACGCATCTGAGTCGACGCGAGAGACAGAAAGTGCCGTTCCGACTCGGGCTGAACCGACTCCAAAGCCCTCAGCAGTCTCAACATTGCGTTCTGCAATATATCACCCGTCTGCTCCCACCGCTGCACGACAGGAAATGCACGCAACATATGGCGTGCCATCCGTTCAAATCGATCACTGTAGTGCTGGAGCAACAATTCACGAGCCTCCTCGTCACCGTCTTGAATACGGCTCACCCATTCACATAGATCCGCTGAGTTTACTGTTGAACGTTGCATGAGCGAATTGTAGACAAGTTTTCGGCTATTTTCACATTTTTTTCTCCGACTGCTGTCCCCATTCGACGGCGGCGCACGCATTCCAAGGTAGGCAACCCATTTGATGCACTTAACTCAACTTGACTGGAGAATGAAAATGAACATCTGCTCAAAATACTCTTCACTGGGATACCAACACTTAGCGGGCTTCGTTGCGATGATGATGGCGACGGTACTTGTGTTCAATTCATCACATGCGGCGGAGTCATCCAGCGATGCCGTTAACCTCAATGCACCTCAAACGAAATTCAGTGTATACGCCAGAGACTGCAGTCGCTCAGCTTGGGAATCATCCCAACACAAGAATTTGAAATTAGCTCTAGAATCTCTGATCAAATTCCCACCGACTGGCCATTATTTTATCTCCACAGGTAACCGCCCGGACACGTGGAACCCTCCCTCTGTGCAACCACCTGAGAGCGGGCCCACAAGTTGTTCCATATGCGATATATCCGGCACAGAGTGGAAGCTTCTAGCAACGACCAAACTGGCATCCGATGCCAAACTGCTGACAGAAGCATTGCGAAAGGCAGGAAAGAAAGTCGAGGTGATCTATCACTACCCAGTGACCAAGAACGCGGCCAATCGCAGGACACTTAGATAATCTGTGCTTAACTTCGGTTCGATTTTTCCAAGGCGACCGACTTCCTGTCAGGAACACGCCGCTTGCCTGAACAC
>JAPOKD010001001.1 GCA_029977825.1 Planctomycetota bacterium
CGGAGTTGTCAAACGAGTTTTTGGGAAACCAGAGAAAAAGCGAGTCAAAATCGAATTTTTGAATATTGTTTTCGGAATTGCGCAGTTGGCGGAGGGTCGTTCGCCTGATTGGCAGTTGAAACGCCAGTTTTGGAATAGTTGGAATTTTCGGGGCGTCACTTGGACACTCTCTCGTCCGTTGTCGCGCATGGTATCCAGACGTGGCGAGCAATGATAAGGCTCGCGATTGAGATTGCGGGTGAACGCGACTAGAATATGTCTCTCACTAGACTGTTCCACGGCGCCCTCGTGACGTGTCATTTGTCCGTCAGGCACGCTCTAGACAAGCTATCGCGAAGTGTGCTTGCATCGGGATCGGCAGCGTGGAATTTGCATGTTGTGATGCTAAGCTCGAGCTGGCATGTATTGAGGACAGGCAAGAATGGAGAAAAGGATTGTTTAGGTCTAGTAAATTTTGTGCCGTGTTTCTGCTCGCAGCTTGCACGTGTCTTGCGGTATTCAATACCGGGGTTCAGGGTGAGGAGCTCGTGTCTTCATTCCAAGAGGACGTGCAGCCGATTTTGACGCGGTACTGCGTGCGGTGCCATGATGCCGATGTCACCAAGGCGGATCTGAGGGTCGACCGGCTCACAGCGAAGTTCGATGCTACGCAAATTGAAACGTGGCATGACGTACTTGACCGTGTAGCGATTGGGGAAATGCCACCGCAGGATGCCGAAGAGCTTCCCACGCTGCAACGCCGGAAGCTTTTGGCATGGATAAGAAAAAAACTCGATGCGATCGAGTCTGAAGGCGAACCTCGCGGCCATGCGGTGGTGAGACGCCTGACGCGATACGAGTACAGCAATACGCTGCGGGATTTGACAGGAATTTCGCTTGACTACTCAGTCGATTTGCCTCCAGATTCAAGTTCTCGCAACGGCTTCAAAAACAATGGCTCGGCACTCGGAATCTCAGCTTTGCAAATGGAGTATTACGTTCGTGCTGCCCGTCGCGCCATGGCGAAAGCGATTGTGACGGGACCTGCACCTCCTGTTTATCGACATCGGTTCGAATCGTCCTCGGCATCAAATGCCCCCAAGAAAAAATCACCCATTGGCAATCGTATGGAACCGGGAGGCCACTTCTTCGGCAGGATGCTCGAATATCCGCGCGAGGGCGAGTTCGTAGTACGGGTCAAAGCGGGCGCTGTCGTTCCTGATGGGCAGGGGTTTCCGCGGATGCAAATCAAGCTTGGGCTTCGGTCTGATACTGTTTCGCCAACCAGACTGCTCGGCACAGTTGACGTTTCCAACGCTGAACAATCAGCGCAGATGTATGAGTTTCGTGGAAGGATGGAGGAATTCCCATTGCCCGGGAAAAATCCGAAGTTTCCTGGTGTCACAATCGCGGTTTCGAATGTTTATGACGATGGGTTACCCCCTGAACGCGTCGTAAAATATCCTCTCGTCAAGCTTTCGCGTGATGAGACGAAAGTGGTGCAGTCCCGTGTCAAGGAACGCACGCTGAGGTTGCCGAAACAACCGAAGGCTGGCACCTACAATGAAAAGTCCAACCGCGATTACATCAAGACAGTTCGAGCATTACAGAGGCACATCGAGGAGTTGCGTTTCGTCGATCGTGACTCTGAAGCAGACATCGATGTGGCCTGCCGCCTTTTCGAAATTGGTGCCCTGCAGAAGAAACTCGACAAACAGCTAAGACAGTTGTGCAAAGAGAGTGAAATTGATCATGTTGAGTGGCTGCAGCGTTTTCAGTCCGATAACGCTGACCAACTCAATGACAACGCGAGTGTCATCCAGAAGTTCAAGCATCTCACGCCCCTGAATCCGCGTGACAAGGATGCGATCTCAGCTTTGCTTCCGCCA
>JAPOKD010000600.1 GCA_029977825.1 Planctomycetota bacterium
AAAGGGTTGATGTCTGCGTAGCCCATGTCGTCAATGAAAATGACCACGATGTTGGGAGGAGATTCGTTCGCCGCCTCGCCGTGTGTCACGCTGATCGAGGTCAGTAGCAAAGTGCAGGCAAAGAAAAGTCGGAGCGGCATCTTGTTCTGGTTTCGCGTGGTGATGAATTCCGGAGTTCCAACACGATTGTAGCAGAGTCCAGACTTTCAACAGGGCTGATTGGCGACGGAATTGCTTTCTGATGTCCCAATTTGGATGATATTTGCGCGATGAGATGCAGTATCGGCCCAGACGCGGCCAAATTTCTGTGCTGGAACACAACACTGGGAGTGTTGGGAAAAGCCCGTTCAGGGACAGGCGGACCGAGCATGATTAAAGCAGCGTATGCCTATTGGAGAGGCTAACGCAGTTGCCTGTCGCGCGGCGGGGCGTGGGCCACGTCCTCACTCATTAAGAATCGTCTTGAGCGCTGAGGATGCCCAGGCATCAGTTCCGGAAACCATGGCACGTACGACAATGGGGCCAACGGTCTCTGCAGGTATCCCTAGCTCAACGATCTTTTCTTGGTCGGCTACCGCAGTCGTTTCTGTCTGAACAACCAAGGTGTTGTTGGCATCACCGCTTTGCACCGCACCCAGCGGCCGATCGACCGTAATCATCAGATCGCCGGATATCGGGCTGGTGATGGTTACCTGCAAGTGGCCGGGATCAAGATCGCTGGTCGAACATCCAAGCTTCAGTGGCTCCGGATGCCCAAGTTGGAAAGTGGGGTCACCCAGTAAATTGTAAAGCAGCATATGCTCGCGCCGTTCGTCGGGTAAACGGGTTCCTGCGGGGCTGATCAGAGTGGCGAGCGCGTCAATCATCATGCGTCCGGTTGCCTTGGGGTCAGGCTGCTCGTTTTGCATCTCTCGCAACGCACTTAGCCACGCGTCACCCAGGCGGGGTAGCCTCTGATGAAACACGCCATTGATGAGGCCTACAGCAGCGGTCGTGTTGCCATAGGGCATGGTGATGCGACTGCCTGCGAAAACAGCCACTGGTCCACGTTCGTTCAATACCATCTGTTCGGCAATTGAATCTTCGGAGGCATCACAGGCCCCTGTGAAGCAGGCCAGCACGACGGCAATTGGGGCATTGGTCGGAGCAGTCACGAGTTTCTTGACGCTTTCGCGATCCAGTACAGCCTTACCACCTAATGATGGTGCAACCCGATCTAGTTCGGTCACCTGTCCATGGCCAGCGTAAACCCAGAACCGAGATCCGTCTGCGTAATGATCAAGTATGGCATTCGTGAACGATTCGTGATCAGGACAAAATGGATGCCCAGGACTGGCGTAACAGATGTGCGTTCGCGTCTCAGTTGGAAGCATGCCAGTTACGATGTTCCGCGTGACGGACTCGATTGCCGTATCAGCAAGTATTCCAAATCCGCCAACTCCTCCAACGACTTGAACTCGCGAACGCCATGGACCAAAGTCATCACTCGATTCACGGGTTAGAATTCGATTGATCCACGTTTTTAACTGAGCTTCACGATCCACTGGCAGGCGGCCCACTGCTGCTTCAGGGATCATGTCACCGTCGAAATCTCCATACAGCATGTCGCTCGAGAGTGTCGGTGTTGAACCCCACTTTGCTGTAACCGTTGTGCGGGCGTACAGGATCGGGGTTTGGCATGCCGGATCAGCGGTTTGCCCGATGACAGGGGCGTCACCTACCAGCAAGACATATCTTGTCTGGTCAGTTGAAGTTTTTGCGATCGCGGTTCGTAATTCTCGCGCTGAGGCTGGGGGTTGAATGGTGGTGATTCGAAGGCCCTCGTTTTGACGCTTGGCGATCCAAGGTTTCATGGCATCCGTGAACGCTGGTGGGCAAACCAGAATCACATGCTCCGATGCCGCGTAAGAAGGGCTCAGCCAAAAGCAAGTGAAAACCAGGCCAAGTGCCAGCAGTTGCAGTATCTGGCGATTAAAAGTGGACCATGGGTGCAACATATTTCTCTCGGTGCGAAATGCGGGAAGTAACGCTCGACGCGTTCTTCGCTGTGCTTATCAACCTGCTCTGTGCTTATCAAACTGTATTCCAGCCGGAATTACCAGTCCAATGCCTGTTCTTCGGCTTCAGTCCGCTGAGGTAGCAAGCCGGTCAGCCCGGTCATACGTTAGATTTTTTTGCAAATGCTATGAAACCTCAGACGTTGCCTGCGGCTCTCGAAGTGCCTACAGGGCTTCGCTTGTCGTTATCGCGTCTTTGATTGAGGCGGGAAGGGGCAAGCTTTGCCAAGGGGAACTGTTGAATTGCGGGAAGCTGAGTCAAGAATCCTGGTCCTGTTTTTTACGTGCTTACAGTGCGTTGGCTTGGTTTGGTATCCATGTGGATGGGAACACTGGCACGTGGCAAATCCGGGCACAGCGCGTTCGGCGGGGCTTTGTGATACGATTCACGGGTTGGAAACGGTGTCTCCGTACCATTCACTCACGGTCAGTTGACGACTTTGGGAAAGCGGAAGGCGCAGAGTGAGCATTGATGTGCTGGTGACCGAGCGTTATGGCTTGGGAGAGCTGGACCTCTCAGCAGTAGCGAAGCGACTCGTTGTCAGCAGGACACTGTTTCACTGTGTGTTTTCCCTGCGTGTTGTTTGGAAACAGTCAATGATGTGATCACAGGGTTGTTTTGTAAGGCAGATGACGTTGTTCCACGCTAAGTCTGGCGAGGGGCATTGAAACGGTGAACGAATGAAACCGGTAATCGGGATTACTGTTGGAGAAGTGGCCGGGGTAGGACCTGAGTTGGCTTTGCAGTGTGCTGCCTTGCCCGAGGTGACTGAACGCTGTCGACCTGTCCTGTATGGGCCACTTGATGCGTTGGGGCAGATCGCGGCGACTGTAGGTCGAGTGGTTCCCGAGCAGGTGAAGGATGTAGGAGAAGTGCCGGCAAACTCGATCAAACCCGGCGAGTTTACGAGTGCTTCTGGTCTCGCTTCCTATCAAGCTGTTGAGTCGGCCATTGCTGATGCCTTGGAGAAGAAAATTGATGGGATCGTAACCGGGCCAATTCAGAAAGAAGCGTGGCGTTTGGGTGGTGTTGATTTTCCGGGGCACACAGAACTTCTGGCGAAGCGCTGCGATGTTACCGACTATTGCATGATGTTGACGAGCGAACAGATTTCGTGCGTGCTTGCTACGATTCATGTCCCTTTTGCCGAGGTGCCCCAGCGGCTTTCGGTCGAGGTCATCCTGCGCTCGATCCGACTGGGAGCTGAGGCAATGCAGAAGCGTCATGGACGTGCGGCACGTGTAGCCGTCTGCGCATTGAATCCGCACGCAGGGGAAAAGGGGATGTTCAGTCACGCGGAGGAAGAAAAACTGATCGTACCGGCAATAACACAGGCACGTGCTCTGGGGCTTGAAGCAACAGGACCATTGCCGCCGGATACTGCATTCACTCCGTTGATGCGTCAGAACACCGATGTTTACGTCTGCATGTATCACGATCAGGGCTTGATACCGCTCAAAGCATTGGCTTTTGATGATGCCGTGAATGTTACTTTGGGGCTACCTGTTGTTCGGACCAGTGTTGATCATGGAACTGCCTTGGACCTTGCGTGGACAGGCAAAGCAAATCATCAAAGCATGCTTGCAGCGATACACATGGCGGTTGATCTGATTGATGACTGAAGCTCGTATGCATTCTGGTGACAGTCAATCGTCATCGTCTGACTCTCGGGGGGCAGCGGACGTTGGTTCGCGTGCTTTGCCAGTTTCGGCTTTATCAGGGTGCCGTGGCTCTGGATCTGATCATGTTCAGCGCGTGCCGCGGCGAGGGTGGCTTGGGGCTGCCGAAGTGATCCTGCTGGTGGGGCTGTTTTTCGTTTACGCCGGTGACAGTGCGCCGATGGTCAATGAAGCCCATTACCTTGTGAAGGCCAAGAATTATTGGGATCCTGCGTGGTGCAGTCAGGATATGTTCGTCTCTTCGGAGAAAGTTCATACGACATTCTATTTGTTGTTTGGTTGGCCAACAAAGTACCTGACATTGACCCAGACAGCCTGGCTGGGACGGTTGGTGGGATGGGTTCTGTTGGCGATCGGTTTGCAGCGTTTGTCAATGTCGCTGTTCCGCCGTTCATTTGTGGCCCCAGTTGTGGCGGTGCTTTGGATCGCCGGCGTCGAATACG
>JAPOKD010000477.1 GCA_029977825.1 Planctomycetota bacterium
GTTTGCCCTGTTTGATCAATTGACGGATCTGTCGATGGCACCCAGAGCAGAAGGAGCATGTGCTTGGGCACGGGTGGATAAGAAGTGGAATGATGAAGATCTGCGTAGCAACGTCAAGGTATTTCTTGCTGGGGCGCTAGAGGCAACCACATCGTATGCTGCGTGGGCCTTGTCGCATTTGGCAAGAAATCCTGAATATCAACAACGAGTGTTCAACGAAGTACGATCAATTGATTCATTTGAAATTGCTGCGATGGATCAGGCTCAGCATTTGAAAAATGTGTTACGCGAAACACTCCGTCTGACTCCATCGCTGTACTTCTTGCCACGCAAGGCGGTGACAGACACTTGGATTACGCTGTCCGAGGGAAGTAAATTGCTGCTGCCCGGGGGAACGCATTTGCTGCTGGATGTATGGCATTCCAACCGACATCAAGATTTTTGGGGTGTCGAAAAAACAGGCTATCCCGCCGACGAATTTCATCCGGATCGGTGGGAGGTGATCGATAAAGCTGGACGCAGCAAAGAGCATTTACACTTCGGGTTCGGGCATGGTGCAAGAGTGTGTCCGGGAAAACATCTTGGTGAACTGGAGGCGTCACTGGTCGTGGGTGGTATCGTCAAGTTATTTGAATTTGAAGCGGTTACCGAGATGAATGATCCCAAGGCAGGCGTTTCCACTAAACCCGTGGATGGCACTTTGGTGCGTCTACGGTTGAGGCATCCGTGATGTGGGACCAAAGACAGAGTAAGTCATTTTGTGACAGGTTTCGGACGGGAACTGTTTTGGAAAATGTGCTCAACGTTTCCGGAAAGGTGTGGCGCAGGGTGTTTGATACCTTGATGGGTTGGCTTGTATTACAATCTGGTCTTTAGATCAGCTATCCCGTTTTGACGACCACCAAGATGTACTATCAACGTTACGTGATCTGGCTACTTTCAGCATGCGTGTCCACCAGCTTGTGGGCAGATGGCCCGCAAGACAACATTCCCGAAAATGTGCGGCCAGTGCCACCCGTCGGTGTGGAACTGAACCCTCAAGATCAGAAAGAACTCTTGACCGGTCTGGAAGTGCTTCAGCAGTCCGTGGAGCAATTAAGGCAACGGGATGACGCTTTGACTGTCGATTTGTTGCCTGATGTTGAGATTTTCCTTCGGGCGGTGAAGCAGGGAATTAATCATCGCGAACTGTTTTCTGCTCGGGACGTCAAGAATGCAGCGAAAATTCTTGCAGAAGGACAACAGCGAGCAGAAGACCTGTTGAAGGGTGAGGCACCCTGGACATCCCAAAAAGGTTTGGTCGTACGTGGCTTTCGTTCCCGCATCGATCGTACCGTTCAGCCCTATGGTCTCGTGATTCCGGAATCGTACACAGATGTGGGCAAAACACGGTTTCGTCTTGATCTGTGGTTTCACGGTCGGGGTGAGCGATCAAGTGAGTCGGTCTTCATTGCCGAACGCATGAGCCGTGTCGGTCGTTTTGCTCCTCAAGATACGATTGTTCTGCATCCCTACGGTCGCTACAGCAATGCATTCAAGTTTGCTGGCGAGGTCGATGTCCTGGAAGCGTTGGAACATGCGCAAAGACATTACAAGATTGACGAAGATCGAGTTGCTGTGCGTGGTTTTTCAATGGGAGGTGCAGGTTGTTGGCAAATGGCCGTGCACTATCCTGATCTGTTTTTTGCAGCGAACCCTGGGGCCGGTTTTTCTGAAACACCTGAGTTTCTACGGTTCTTCCAAAAAGAAACTCTTGCGCCGACTGAATTTGAGCGAAAGCTGTGGAGGATGTACGACTGTCCCGGGTATGCCGACAATCTGTTTCAATTACCCGTGGTTGCTTATAGCGGTGAGTTGGATATCCAAAAACAAGCGGCCGATATCATGGAAACCGCGCTCGCTGAGCGAAGTCTGAAACTCACTCACATCATTGGTGCTGAGACCAAGCATACGATTAACCCGCCTTCGATGAAGATCATTGAGGAAAAGATGGATCGCTTGGCGGAAGTGGGGCGCCCCAAATTGCCGCATGAATTGCGTTTTGCCACCTTCACTCTGAAATACAATCGGTTGCATTGGTTGACAGTGACCGGTCTTGAGCAGCATTGGGAACCGGCCACGGTGCAGGCCAGGTTGGTTCCTCAAAGTAATGCGGTTGAAGTGAAATCGGAGGGAGTGACCAGTTTGCGATTTTCGATCCCTGCCGGTCGCAGCCCCTTTCGCCCTGATCAACCGGTGTCAATCGTCTTTCCTGAATCAAAGCAAAGGCCAATCCTCGCCTCACGCCCGGAAACTGATGGTTCGTGGCATTGCGAATTGTATCAAAAGGCCGGTGACTGGCATTTGGGACCGCCACGGGCAGAGGGATTGCGAAAGCAGCACAATTTACAGGGGCCGATTGATGACGCCTTTATGGATTCCTTTATCGTTGTCAGGCCAACAGGGGATGCACGACAGGAACTGCTCGGCCGCTGGACACAATCCGAACTGGACCGTCTGATTGCCGAGTGGAGGCGACATTTCCGTGGGGATGCCGTGGTAAAAGATGATACCGAAATCACACAACAAGACCTGGCGAACAATCACCTGATCCTGTTTGGGGATCCTCAAAGTAATGCAGTCGTCCGGTCGGTGATCGAAGAATTACCAATTGAGTGGACAGATGAGTACATCAGAATGGGAGACAGAGAATTCAGCTCCCACTACCATGTTCCCGCAATGATCTATCCCAATCCAGCAAACCCTGACCGATACGTGGTGCTCAATAGCGGTTTCACCTATCGAGAATACGCATACTTGAACAATGCGCGTCAGGTGCCAAAATTACCGGATTGGGCAGTGATCGATTTAAGAACACCGCCAGACTCATTGTGGCCGGGCAAGATAGTGGCCGCAGAATTTTTTGATGAGTATTGGCGAGTCAAGTAATGAGTGCGAGAGACTAGGGTGCTGTCAGCCTCGCAATGATAAGCCCGGTGTTGGCGTGCAAATGCGGGATTGGCAGCGCTGGTCTTTTGTTTCGCAGTCGATGCGGTATCGCGCATTTACGGTCAGGCTCGAAACAGTGTGCACTATCGATGCTTGACATATCGATGTGGTTTGGCAATCGTCATATGCAGTAGGATCTGAATTAGAGCGACTGAAACGTGAAGCTAGCCAACATTTTAGAGTCAGCAAAGCTGACACCTTGGCGTGCTCGTTATTTTTTCCCACGGAGAATCTGTGAATGTTGAGTCACGAAATTCATTGCCAGTACTTTTCCCAGGAAGATCTGCTTGGGGCGGGCTGTCTGGATCTTCGGATGGCGATGAACGCGGCCGAGCAGTCGATGATTGCCTATCAGGCAGGAGATGTTCTATTCCCCGATAAAATTGTCCAGATTTTCAATGACCAAACTCAGGAACGAATCAACTGTTTGCCTGCGACGTTCAAGAATGAAAAGATCTGTGGAGTTAAATGGGTTTCCGTATTTCCACCCAATCCATCCAAGCATGGCATCCAGAATCTTTCCGCTGTCATCATCTTGTCAGAGATTGATACGGGATTACCTGTCGCTTTCATGGAGGGAACGCTGTGTTCCAACATGCGTGTGGGTGCCATGGGGGGCATCGCGGCCAAACATCTCGCCCGTCCTGATTCGCAGAAAATCGGATTCATTGGAGCAGGTGAACAAGCCAAAATGCATTTGATTGCAATGAAGACAGCCGTGCCTACCCTGGAGCATTGTTATGTTGCCGCGAAGACAGCCGAGGAAGAGGCGACATTTGTGTCACAGATGTCGCCTATCCTTGGTGACATGAAGATTGTGGCGGCAGGATCTGACCTGCAACGGGCAACTGAGGATGCCGACATTATCGTGACCGCAACCAGCGCGCAAGCGCCGTTGTTGAAAGCTGCCTGGATGAAGCCTGGGGCGTTCTACAGCCACGTTGGTGGCTGGGAGGATGAATATCAAGTTGCGAAGAGTTGCGACAAAATCGTCTGCGACGATTGGGATACCGTCAAACATCGTACACAGACACTCAGTCGTATGTACAAAGCCGGCGAACTTGTCGATGACGATATTTATTGCAACCTTGTTGAGATGGTGTGTGGGAATCGTGCAGGTCGGGAATCTGAACAGGAAAAAACCTACTTCAATGCTGTAGGGCTAGCCTTCACTGATGTTGCCATTGCTCATGCAATGTATCTTCGGGCCAAAGATGCCGGCATGGGACAAGATCTCAAAGTTCAACATGAGATGATTTTTGAACATGCCAATCTCAAAGATTGGGTACGGCTGTAGAATCAGATACGCAGTGCTTAGCTGCTGATCGATTAGCCCCATTGATCCAATGCTGGTCGGATTGACAGGTTGGTCTGATCCAACGGATCGTCTGGTGGTGATGCAATCTCGATGTGTTTGTCATCGTCCAGACCTCGCATGTCTGCGTAGTGAAATTGTTTAACAACACTTCGGGCATCCTGGACGAAGCCATGGCATGCCAGTTGGGGATCAAACGCCATGGGTCAGTCTGCCTCGCATTAATTTGGTAATGCTAGGCGAGGATTCCGGGCAATATCTCAGTGCTATCAGCGAAGCTGCTTGTTCTTGAATCAAACGCATTCAGCAAACCAGCATACAAGTTGGCAAGTGGTGTATCCCGTCCATACTGCAAGTGCTGACCTGTTGCGAGTTTGCCACCGCCGCTGCCACCCACAAGGATTGGAAGATTATGTGGGTTATGGCTATTCCCGTCGCGCAGGCCAGACCCATACAGAATCATTGAATTATCAAGCACCGTTCCCTCGTGTTCCTGCATCCCCGCAAGCTTTTCAAGCAGGTAAGAATACTGTTGAATGTGCCATGCGTTTATCAATTGGTACTGACGCAACTTGTCCTCATTGTTCTGGTGATGTGACGTGTCGTGATGACCTCCTGTGACACCATCCAGAAATGAGAAGTTGCGGCCGCTGACGGCGTTTCCAAACATGAACGTACAGACGCGAGTCGTATCTGTTTGGAAAGCTAATGCGATGATGTCCAACATCAATTGTACTTGCTGCGGGTACTGATCCGGAGCGTGATCATTCGGTCGATCTTCAGGGTTGAGTTCCACCA
>JAPOKD010000186.1 GCA_029977825.1 Planctomycetota bacterium
CCTCAAGCGGGACTTCCTTTGATTGCTACGCTTTCTGTACTTCTGCAAAGGTGATGCGTTCAAAGCCGTTCGAGATCCAGTGGCGACGTCATTGTGAGATAAAAACTAAAGTGTGTCAGGTGCTTGTTCCCAACGCGATCAGCCAGGCCGCCATCACTGTTATTGAAACGCAGTTAGAATTTTGTCGCCGCACTTGCAGCATTTTGGAGAAGGCACTGCACCATTCGCTCTATTTGTTCAGGTGCGAGGCTTCGGCCCTTCGATCTACTTTTTTCCTGTCAAGTCTTCGCGTTCGCCAGTGAGTCCTGCGTGCCGGCGGATGCGTCTCCGCGTAATCACTGTTCTTTGATTTATTCTTGAACACCCTGATACGCACGAAGCAGGCTGTGTTTTTCCCACTACGGTTACGCTCTAGTCTTCAGAGTACGGCGGCATTCTCAACCCCAACATTCTTGCTCAATTTGGTACACAGACCTTAAGGGGAGTCAAATAAAACGTGTCAACCTGAGGCCGGTTCTTTAATGCTGATTTTTGCCGCCTTGGCTTGGAGGCTCTATAAAAAGTCTTCTTTAGGTCGACATGGCTTCTCCGTCAGTGCAGTGACTGGCTACAATGGAACTGTCGCTGTGTACCCTCGATGTCAACTGTCAACAAAGACTCGCCAGCAGCAGACGCGATGAACTTTCGTTTTCGTGAACGACGCTGGATAAGACAAATGCGTTTCCACTGCAAGAAATGTAAGTTTCCTGCCAAGCTAAAGAGCGAAACCAACTTATGTGATGCGATATGCCCAAAATGCAAACACCCGCTGGATTTGTCTGAGGACGAGCGGATGTTTGGTGCTTACGAACTGATTCAGGCACTTGGATCGGGTGGTTTTGGGACAGTGTTTAAGGTACGAGAGTCGTGCGACAGATCACTTTACACACTGAAGTTGATCCGAAAATCACGTGTTGCCAATACTGAAAAGGTCCACCTGCTGCGGCAGGTTCACTCTTCTCGTCGTCTTCAGCATTCCAACGTTGTTGCTTCTCACGATTTTGGAGAACAGGAAGAGTACTGGTACTTGATCAGTGATTACGTTGACGGGTTGCCCTTGGATCGTTGGGCGCAGAAAGTCAGACCGGACCCGATGCGATCACTCGAGTTATGTGCACAGATTGCAGATGTACTTCAGTACATTCACCAGCAGCGATTCGTGCATCGAGACCTTAAACCCGGCAATATCATTGTTGATCGAAACGGTGAGCCACACATTATTGACTTTGGACTTTGCAAGAGTGAAGAAGAGAGTGACCTGATGGCTATTGAACGCTATCGAGCCGCACATCGTGCCATTCGATCCAGGAAGACGATTGCTGATAATTCGATGCTTGGGACGCTAGGCTACGCGGCTCCTGAGCAGTTGAAGGGCAGCGCGTTATCTGCAAATCCCCAGAGTGATATCTATGCACTCGGTGTAATTTTATACGAGTTGATCACAGGGAAGCGTCCAGAGACGGGGCTAGGTAGATTATTAAACGGCTCGGCGATGTCAGCGATGTTACGGCGCAGCAAGATGCCGCAAAACACCGCTAAGCAACTTCGGAGTCTTTGCTTGCAAGCTTTTTCACCGAAGGACACGAAGCGGCATGTGAACGCCGGAGTATTTTCCAATGAATGCCGATCTTTACTCGGGGCAACGCAGAGGTCTGATGCGTAATGCCAAATTGTATTTGAAAAGCTGATGGCTTGGGATTTTGCACTGATAGTTACCGTCCAGGCTCTTGTACAAAATGCGTCAGACTGGTGAGAGCGAAGTTAGACGTTGGGAAGAATTATCACTTGGAAACTGTTGCATCGTAGTTCAGTGGTTGAGCGGACAGCTATGTAAGGAGCGATGCTATTCGGGCACGTCCCGTAAGTGTAATATGGTGATTGCGTCATATCCGAAGAACGATGTATCGTTTCGCACGCCCACGATGGCAGGCTGAACAAGCCGCTATTTATCGCAATGAGAACGTGGAAAACTGCCGGTCCATGGTGCTGTGGATTCTCATGGTCTTTCATGAAAAAATTCGCGATGCACTTGTGGCGGTCCCATGTTCTGATGTCGTGATTCGCAATCGCGGTCTGCTCACGATCATGAGCGATTTTACAAGTGACTAATTGGGTGTGTTGCCGAAATAGCCTTCCCACGCCAAATCAATGACATCGGGGGAAAGTTGCAAAGGCTTTGTGTGTAGCTTGCAAATATCGCGTGCTCGCTCAATCAGGTCACGAGGCTCTGCTCCACGAAGTTCACGTTCTTCCTTTTCGTATCTGTCGATGACTAGTTGAACTGTTCCCTCGGGAACATCTGCCCCGACACTCTCTGCATAACGAAGGAAAATTTCAGCGTAACGCTCCTTCGTAGGGCGTTCCATATGAAGTCGATAGCCCATGCGTCTCAAAAACGCGGGATCCGCAACCTCGCTGACAGTCAGGTTGGTAGCAACAATTAGCATTACGTCGAACGGAACTTGTATTTTCTGACCTGTTTGCAGAGTCAGGTGATCAATGTGATTTTCTAGCGGCACAATCCACCGGTTGAGTAAGTCTGATGGTGACACCCTCTGCCGCCCAAAATCGTCGATCAAAAATGTTCCGCCATTGGCTTTTAAATGCGGGGGAGATTCATAAAACCTCAGTGACGGACTGTAAGCCAAATCAAGTTCTTCGATGGTCATTTCACCGCCAGCCACAATGAATGGGCGTTTGACTGATACCCACCTTCTGTCATGGTTGGGCACACCTTTGTCTTCATTTGCAGAAGTATTGGATATGTTTTCGACTTCATGAACTTCGTGGTCATAAATGCGAATGATGGAGTTATCGATGGCAATGGCATGTGGAATCCACAAATTTCCCTCTGACGCTTGGTGCAGCAACTTGCCGAGTGTTGTTTTTCCATTTCCAGCCGGTCCAAATAGGAACAGGCTTCTTCCAGACAGTGCAGCCAACGCACTAATCTGCACTGAGTGCTCCGGCAGAACCAGCGGACTTATACACGACCGCACCTTCTCAAGCGTGACCTTTGCACGGTGCTGCTGCTGTCTCTTAAGTGCTGCGATATAGGCAGGCAGCGATACTGGCACCGGACCGACATAACCGGACACTTCAAAAGAACTTGCGGCTAACTGCCTGCCCCTGTCAGTGCAAGAATACCGGTAGCAAAACGGCCCTTCCTGAGACAACACTTCGAGAAGGTGATCCTGCTTCAGTTTCCAGAACACCTTTTCCGCCAATTGAACTGGCAGGGGCAGCCTTTCAGCACCCCATTTCGTGTCAAATTGGGGAACTGTACTCGCCAATTTCATCGCCAAGTCGTTCACCAGGGAATCAGCGATTCCCAGATCACGAATGCTTTCGGGAGCGGGGGGCATCGTTGTCCAAGCGGATTTCAGATCGTCGTCCGCGGGGATCTCTGTAATCGCATTCATGGTTTGTTTTTCCAGGGTTGTATGATTGTGTCCAAGCACTACTCGATGAGAACCAGTGGGGTAAAGACGGTCGTGTCGTTTCCGATTGGTTTACCGACATCCGGAATCGCATTGCTCAGGGTTGATTGGCAAATCTGTACACTAAGATGCTTGTACTCAAGTGCACCAGTCATTTCGACTTGCATGATTCTGATTCCTGCCAGATCGATTACTTCGAACTGCGCGTTATTGCCGGGAAAGGTCAATGTAGAAAAAAGTAACATGCTCCGGCATTGTCCATAAATACTTTCCAATTCATCTTTGATACCTGCACTGACTCCGGTATCACCCTGCAGAATCACTGGTAAAGAAAGTTGTCCGCCCGGTAGGTAAGACAAGTCCTCGGTACTCACCCCATTAGTTATCTGTCTGGCAAGATCACTAGTCGAATTGCTCGAGCTACCGATATCCACTGTCCCGAAATTACCCGCGGTGTAGTTGTCCCGAGGAAAAATATCCACTTCGAGAACACCATCTGACCCAAAGAAGGTCACTGAATTATGGGCATCAAAACTACATTCACATGACCAAATATCAGCAAAGTCCTGCTTGAATTCTGGAGGCTTGTTGTTACTCAGCACCCAGTGCCCAAATAATGGTTCGCCAGTAGGCTCGGTTCCGCGATAATTATTGGTTTCATTATCCATGATTTCACGAAGTTCCAGCGGATCACTGGGAATGCCATGCGTTTCGTAGTACGCTTGCGCACGGCGATATTTTTCCCACAACGTTTTGCGAATCACAAATGGCAGCACATCTGCGGTTGCATTCTCACCATTACCGATCCTCACCCCTTTGGCTGGCATGATGACTGCGGCCGCCTCTGTTTGCAGGGTTGAATAAGTTCGTCCCAAAACCGGGGCGAAGATGAGTGGTAAAGGACCATCTCCATTGCCGCTGTTGAGCACATCGCGGTGCATTGTTACCCCAATCAGGTTGTAACCACCAACTCCAGGGATTTCTTCTCCCCAGTGCTTTTGCCATTCGTTTGATTCGTCATCAAAAACTGCCCAGCCGAATTGAACATCACGCTCAGCATCAAGAAAAGATTGCTGCACATCCCCGTTGGGATGAAAAGCAGCGTATTCACAGGCAATTGAGACAGCAGACGCTGTGACTGATGCTGGCGGGGCAGGCATTATGCCCAATCCCTCAATTAATTCAGTACCCCCACTTAAACATGCAGCATCAGTTGCCGCTTGCATGGATGTTCTTGTTAACACGATGTAGCCGAGGTCGATAGCTAACGCTACCATTCCCAGCAGCATGACCAACAGGACTGCTGCCACAACAGCAACTGCGCCAGAGCGATTCTGACGACGCTTCGGGATCTGGATCATCGATTCACTCTTTCCTCATCAGGACTATTGCCGAAAGTTTCCGGTCACCGGCGATTAAGTACATGGGGCCCCAAGCAACATCAGAATGGAGTACGCTCAAATCAATTCCAATCTTGGTCCTATGCTGCGCACTGTTGATCAGGTTTGCAAATTCGCTACCGCTACTTCCATTAGCGTTGAATGGATGACGAACACCATCCAGTTCGATGTGGGCCTCATATTCACCGATGCCCGCACTTTCTAAATAGCTTGCAATAATTCCATGAACCTGCTCGTCTGTTGCTCCAGGTACGACGGCGCGCCGCGCCGCTTCTCTCGCAGTGTTAACGAGAATTTGCTGCACCATCATTGCGCGACCAAACTCAATAATTCCAAAAACCAGAACCAACAAAAGCGGCAATACGATCGCCATCTCAACCGCAACTGCCCCTACCCGCTGTGTCCTGCATTTCTTGTGCGATTCTTGTACGCGTCGGCGAAGCACAGCTCTTTGTCCCGCACTCTTACAAGTAAGCAGAGCATTTGATACTGGTAACACCATCAAGGCAGCCTCTGCATCACCCATACGATGAATTATTTTCTTTGGCATGTTCAAGCCTCTAATTTGCCCAGTATGACAAGTGTGATTTCGCTAGTACTTCCGCATGTCGCGGGTCATCCAAGTACCCAAAATTACCATCAATACCGCTGAAAAAACCAGCCAGTGTTCGAGATTCATCTTTCCGGCCGCTAGCCATAAGCGGCTGGAAGCCATTGACAGATAGAATCGGCCCCACTGCGCAACCAACTGATATTCCATTGCTGCGGCAACTACGCACCCAATGGATAGCAACATCATCAGGACAGGGAACCATTTCCGATGCAATCGCAAGGCTCGCGGATGTAACGCGCGATCAATCTCGCTACTTTGTTCGAGTAAATTCCGGAGGAGTTTTCTATCAGCGTTTTGAAGTGCTTCCAGGCTTACCCACGGTGATACCAGGAATCGTAACGCAATGTGGGGTGGACGAACCGAGGAGGACATGTTTGTTCCGTCAACATCACCATCTTCACACAATTGCATGATACTTGCATACGCTGCCATATACCGTCGCTTCGAAATTCGAACCCGTTTCTTTTGTTCGATTCTTCGTACGGTACTGATCCAGACTTCCCAAGAAATGAGTAGGTCTTCGACAGTCCCAGCTCCGGATTTGGCACACTGCTGGTTTGAACAAGTGGTATTTTCCATGGACTCACTGTCGTGGTCTGAGGGAAAATCGACAGGCTTAATTGTTGATGTCATCATTTTATGGTGCCATCTTATCGAACATGCCAAATATCCGGACAACAGCAGGCCCCGCAAGAACAACAAATAGTGCTGGGAAGATGAATACTATCGTAGGAAAGACTAGTTTGACTCCGGCTTTTTGGGCGAGTTCTTCAGCCCGCTGAAAACGTTTTTCCCGAAGAGTCTGAGCGTGTACACGTAGGGCGGTAATGATGCTGGCACCAAAACGTTCTGCTTGACTGACGACAGAAGCCAAACTTCTCATTTCGGCCAAATCAAAACGTTGGGCTAGGCGATTGAGTGCTTCTCCTGCCGATGCGCCAAGCTGCATCTCTCTCTGACAGATCGCCATCTCCGCAGCGAGCAAAGGGTGTACGCTGGACAATTCACGAGACACTTTTGCCATAGCGGCTTGCACACTCAGCCCAGCTTCAACACAGATGATGATCACGTCCAAAGCATCGGGTAAAGCACGTCGCAATGTTGTTTGTCGGCCTGCTTTTTTGTAATCAAGCCAAAGGCTTGGGGCTAGAAAACCGAAAAGGCACGCTCCCACTCCCACAACCACAGCCCACAGTAATGAAATCATGCTGGATTGAAATGCAATGAAAACAATAACGCCGGGAATGAGACTCAAAGAAAAGCGAACCGTCTGATAGATCGCAATCATTTGCGGGCGGTACAGTCCTGCCTGCATCACGCGATCAATCAGATCGCCATTGAGTGCATCGTCCTTGCCATTTTTGCTATTTCCCCTGGTGCTTTTGGATCCACCAGTTCCTGAGTCGGTCTTGGAGGAAGCAGAATCCAGCGATAATTCATCTAGCCTTTCCTGTACCCGATTTCTCCGAGTAAGCCATAGGGTTCCCATCAAAAACAGAAACCCGGCTACGGCGGCACCGCTCAGTAGAATCAGTTCACGTTCGCTTAACTGGTCCATTTTTTTACTCCCACCGCTTAGAAGTCAAAGTTGACGATTTTTCTGATCCACAGTGCACCAAACGTCATGGAGACTAAACAACCGAAGATGAGCTTGGGATGATTCAGCAACTCAAGTGCGTAAGGTCGACTGATCAACAGCAAAAGGCAGTACATCGCGGGTGGCAAACCCAGCAAAATTGCGGCTTGCAAACGACCTTCTGCCGTTAAAGCTTTGACCTTTCCTCGCATCTTGTATCGTTCACGGATGATATTGGCGAGCTTATCGAGTAATTCAGTCAGGTTACCGCCTGATTGTCGGTGAATGATTAAGGCCAATACAAAGATTTTTATTTCCAGTAGACCAGTGCGTTTCGCCAGGTCGCGTAGCGCCATGTCAGTAGAAATACCCAGATTCTGTTGCTCATAACAGTAAAGAAACTCAGAGGCGATGGGCGGCTTGAATTCTTGACCAACCGCAAGCATTGCCTGGGTAATTGTTTGTCCGGCCCTAAGAACACGACTCATTAGCTCCAACGCATCAGGCAACTGTGATGATAGTGCTTCCAATCTTTGCTTTCGTTTGTGCTTTACCCACAACAAGGGCAAAGGTGCCGCGACCAGAGCTGCTGGAATACCTAGTAAAAAATCTTGGAGAAGCAAAACGGTTGGGACAGTGGCAGCCAAACTGCAAAGCGCGCCAGCAGCAATGATTGCCTGAGTCGATATCCCAGTCCCCGACTGCTCGATCATCTCTTTGATGCGTTCAGTGAGCGTAGGTTTTTCTGCGTTGGATTCAACAACGGCTTGGTGTGCCAAACTCCCAAGTGTTCTTTCTTGCTTAGAAGCTGCTTCATTGCGTGCCCGCTGCTTGTTGCGTTTTACCAATTCGCTTTCTAATTGCAGCAGCTTCTGCTTACGATTTCTCTCCAGCACGTCAGAGACAACCATATTGCCCGCAAAGACCATCGCTACGCTTGCAACGAATGTAAACGCAATAACAGTGAGGATCATTCTGAATCCTCTTGCGTCTTCAGAATCCGTTCCTCGAATAATTCGGGAGGCAGTGTTAATCCAGAAGCTTCAAGACGCTCAAGGCAACTTGGACGAATTCCCGTAGCTTTGAAATAACCGACGGCACGTCGCTGGTCATCGACTCCCGTTTGCACAAATTTAAAGATATCATGCATGGTCAGCACATCACCCTCGACACCCGTAATCTCGGATATGCAGGTGATTTTGCGTGCACCTCCTGTCAAGCGAACTGATTGAACGACTAGATCCAAGGCGGAGGCAATCTGCTTTCGGATTGTCCAGATGGGCACGTCAAAACCAGCCATTCCCACCATCATCTCGAGACGGCTCACGGCATCCCTTGGATTATTTGCGTGAATCGTCGTTAAGCTACCATCATGTCCCGTGTTCATCGCTTGTAACATATCCAAAGCTTCCTCACCGCGACACTCACCAACGATAACACGATCTGGTCGCATGCGAAGCGCGTTACGAACAAGATCACGGATGGTGACCTCGCCAGAACCTTCAATGTTGCGTGGCCTTGTTTCCATACGGATCACATGGGGTTGCTGCAAGCGAAGCTCAGCGGCATCTTCAATGGTTGCGACTCTTTCCTCCTGGGGAATAAAACTGGAAAGAATGTTAAGTAGAGATGTTTTCCCGCTTCCGGTTCCGCCTGAGATGATGACGTTCAGACGCCCTTCGATA
>JAPOKD010000737.1 GCA_029977825.1 Planctomycetota bacterium
ACAGTCTCGGGTTGCTTATGGCGTACCTTTTCCACGTAGGGTTGCATGTCACTGTCGTACATGTCGCTAGTTTCTGAAAACCGCCCGAGGTCGTTGGTTTCTTGTTCCCACTGATTCAAGTTTCGACGGAATTCTTGCAGTCGTCGCTGTTGCGACGGATCCGCTGCGAGGTTGTTGATCTCCCAAGGGTCCGCATTGAGATCGTACAGTTCTTCCGGGGGACGGTTTTTTGCCATGATGAGCGATTGTGTTGGAGTCAGCTTTCCTTCAGCATGTAGCTGCCGAAGGACAGGCATGAACGGTTTCTTGTCTTTGTAGTTGCACGGCTGCAGGTAGGGCCGTTGGGGCAGATAATTGCGAATGTATTTGTAGTTGTCTGTGCGAATGCTTCGCATGTGATCGACTGTTTCGTCACAGCGATCGCGAGCAGATACGACATGGTCTCTGGCCTCGAAGTTGTCAGCAAAGAGTGAACGGCCCTGCATGCCTTCCGGAATAGGGATTCCCGCTAAATCAAGACTTGTTGCGGCGAGATCGATGTGGGAAATCAGGTCTTCGCGCACGGCGGGTGACTCAGGCAATGGAGCACCCCATGCGAGAAAGGGGATGCTTAATCCCTCGTCGTAAAGGAACTGCTTTCCTCGTGCGTGGCTGATGCCGTGGTCAGTGAGAAAAAAGATGATGGTATTATCGAGGCACTTGTCATTTTTCAACATATCGATGATCCTCGCCACCTCGATGTCTGTGTAGTTGACGGAATCAAGGTAGGCAGCCCAGTCCTCACGTATCACGGGGTGATCGGGGTAATAGGGCGGTAGGTCGACCACGGTTGGATCAATACGCGTGCTCAGTTCTCCGCTTATCCTGATGTAATTCTGTTGGCCGTTTCTGTGCTTGCCTCCTTGCAGCTGGAACTGAGCAAAGAAAGGCTGGTTTTTCTTCCGACCTTTCCAGTTCACACCATCATACAAGTCGCGCTGGTTGTAAGAAAAATTGTAATCTTCCTTGCCTGGCCGCGTGCCAGTGGCGTTTGCGTTTGAGGTGTAATAGCCTGCATCACGAAACAACTTTGGGATGGGTACGACACCTTTTGGCAAGGTGATTTTGAGTTTGCCTCGGGAACTGCGGTGGTGATGCGCTCCGATACTTGTCTGGTACATCCCCGTGATCAGAGCTGAGCGAAAAGTAGAACAAACCGGTGCGGTTGCAAAAGCGTGTTTAAATACAATGCCCTCTTTTGCAAGTCGATCGACGTTGGGTGTCGTGACAAGCGGTTCACCCTGGTATCCAAAATGCCCGGACATGTCATCAACAAGGATCCAGACGATGTTTGGACGTACTGCCGAAGTGGGAGCTTTTGAAGAAGGGGTTTGCTGCGCGTTGGCATGGTGCAGGATACTTCCCAGTAGCAATATCAGAACGGAAGTCCTGAGCAGGAACGGGTGGTTGGCATTCATTTGAAGCGGTTTATGACAATTTGGGTTGGATAGCGTGGACAATTTCGTAGCCGGTAGTTGGTGCACAGAATCGGAGACTTAATTCGGAAGGTGCTGCTTTATCAATCCGGTTTCAGGTAATTCACCTTCAGATCTTGGGGCAGCGGTGTGACGTGATTTTCAGAAGCCCATTTTTCCCATTTGGCGTTCAGGTCGTCAATCTTTCCAGGGTATTCGGCAGCAAGGTTGGATGATTCGGTCCTGTCTGTATGCAGGTCATACAATTCCCACGGTCCATCATCGAGTGCAACAAGCTTCCATTTTCCGTTTCGGATTGCACGGTTGCCTTGGTGTTCAAAGCACAACATCCGCTGGGGATGATTGGAATTGAACGTCCTGAATATGTTGATGCCTGGCAATTGCTGGTTGCCTTGGTACTGCGACTTTGTGACTGACAGTACGGTGGGGTAGATGTCAATGAGATGAGCGGGTGTGGTGTGAAACGATCCGGGGGTAATCGTCGGTTGACTTGGCCAATGAATGATCGCGGGTGACGCGATACCGCCTTCGTGATTGAAATGTTTGTACAGTCTCCATGGAGTGTTGCATGCATTTGCCCAGCCGGAACCGAGGCTGTGGAATGTGTCCCGGCTTCCCATTTGCTCAAGATCTTGCCCTTCATGCAGGATGTTTTGATTGCTGGATTTTACGTCGAAACCGTATGGATCCCACTCGAAGCAGGCACCGTTGTCGGAAGTAAAAATGATCAGGGTGTTTTTGAACTCATGATGATCCTTCAGAGAGCGGAGAACTCTGCCAATTTGCTGGTCCATCCGGTCAACCATTGCTGCATAGATTGCCATGCGTCGGGCGAGATCCTTTTGCCGACTTATGGGAAGCGTGTTCCATGCAGGGTTCGTCCCACTTTTGGTTTCACCATAGTTCGTCCACCTTGAACGTGCACTCAAGTTTGTGTCGTAAGGAACAATGCGCATTTCTTTCATGCGTTGCAATCGCTCAGCTCTTAGATTGTCCCATCCCTCGGAATATCGCTGGGCGTACTTATTAATCAGGTGTTGAGGTGCCTGAAGTGGAAAGTGGGGTGCATTGTAGGCGAGATATAGAAAGAATGGTTTGTCTGGCGTGTCACGCGTCGCCTCAAGGAAATCCAATGCGTGGTCGGTAACCGCGTCCGTTGCGTAATAACTGTCTTTGCTATAACGGCGACGTGTTCGTATCTCGGGCAATCGTATGAGATGGTCGGAGTCAAAAAAACGCTTTGCGCTTACCAGGGTTCCGTAAAATTCCTCGAATCCATGTTTTGTGGGATCTGCTGTTCCCAGATGCCATTTCCCGGCCATGAAGGTGCGGTATCCACCGTTTGACAATGTCTCGGCGAGCGTCATTGCACCATCATCGACACGTCCGCGATAACCAGGTTGCCCCAGATCGTTTCCCGCCATATGACCCAGACCAACGCGATGGGGATAGTGCCCAGTGAGTAACGCAGCGCGGGAAGGACAGCATCGACCGGTGGTGTAGAAGTGGGTAAGTCTCACGCCGTTGGACGCCAACGAGTCAAGGTTTGGCGTTTCGATCTCTCCTCCAAAACACCCAAGGTCGCTGTATCCAAGATCGTCTGCAAGAATCAACAGAATATTCGGGCGGGGTGCCACATCGGCAAAGCATGGGGCGACAGCATTGAAAACAATAAATAGGCAGGCTAGGAGGAATCGGGCATTCACTGCTTTGGCTTTCTCATGAAGTGTGATTTGGTGAAGTGTAAGCAGTTCACTGGGGTTTATATTTTAAAGACTGTGACGAAGCGGTTGAGCTGGGCGATGGATATGTTGACACGTGAAACGCTAACCTCGAACCAGCGACGTCATGAGAGTAACGCGGCTGGATTGAGCTGTTTGCGAGCGTGTCGCAGTCTCAAGGTCTTCAGCACGCCCAAAACAAGCCGACCCGCGACCAAGACGGACCAACTTGCGAAGTATTCCATCACGCTGCCGACGCAAGAGCGTCGGTATAAGTAGAACGTCAGTAGAAGTTTGGGGTTTCGAGATCTGTCCTGTTCTGTGTGGGTGTCAGTGA
>JAPOKD010000793.1 GCA_029977825.1 Planctomycetota bacterium
CGCATTAACGCTGTGTGGGTTGCACTATCTTCGGCCAGCAGAATTTTTGCCATGTAATTGCTTTACCTTGCCCTTCTCGCCCTGTTTGGCACAGTGACCATAATTCAAAATTATTTTGTACATCATACTGTACACGCCGTGGTGTTACGGGCCATCTTTTCCATACGCAAACTAACGCCCCACGCTCAATCAAGGTTGCCACGCCCCCATTGCGCGTGAGGCTTGCATTTTGCTATTCACCAAGTGGTCATCCAGTTGCTAAACCCATGCCGAGACGGAGACTGCTGGCTGAGCGGGGAAATCGCATGTCACCACGATCATTCAGATTTGGAATCCATCAACTGCCAGTCGCAATCAGGAAGCCGACCTGGCACATGTGCAGCACGTACGCTTGACAATCAACGAAAACACGAAAACCATACGTCGCACGACAACATTCAATCCGTTAGAGCACCCTCATGCCGTACTTCCGTGTTCATGACAGCCACAAATTGGTTCTCACCAATTTTAAGGTCATGTTCACCTCATTTTGCCAAACACGCAACTTCACCAAAATCAAACGCTACAAAGCATACTTTCTTTCGAAGCAGGAACGCACGCAAGTGCATTTCACTGTTCGAGACCCGTATCAAAAAGCAATTTCGCTGTACAAGGACAAGTTCCAATTCACGCCTCGGAATGCTGATCTGACAAAACCGGTCAAATGGGAGAAACCGCAGCGAATTTTCTTTCCTATCATGGGACTTTCAACCAAACGAGACAGCGATCAGAAGATTCAAGAATCACTGATCAACACGCCATTTGATGAATTTGTTCAACTTCTGGAAAAGTGCTATTGGCTCGATGAGCACACCCAGCCTCAACACTGGATTCTTAATCATCCACGCTATCCGCTTTTCAAGAAAATCCATGTGAATCAGAAGCGACTCACCATTTACAAAATGGATGAAGCGGGAGAACTCGACGCCTTTGCAGCGTCAACCGGATTTGACAATAGCAAGCGTGCCAACAGCACAGCTGAAATCACGACCCCAAAATCATTCAGTCCCGAGTCCATTCGCACCATCAACCACATCTATCAACAGGACTTTGCTGATTACGGGTACCCGATGCGTTAGATGTAAAGAGACCTGGGTGCGCACGACTGTCAAGAAATGTGCGACAGACCAGTCGCAATGAATTTTTTTGCAGCGTCAGGTGCCCCCTGTTCATCCAACTCTTTGCTCAGAAAAACCTGTCACATCTGCTTCAAGGACGTAACCCACTCCGGATTGGCGAAGACAGCCAGTCGATGACTCTGATGTGCGTTTGGATGCCAGACCCTGATGAGCTTGGCTGACCATGGCATCTGCTGACCCGCCGCCAGAGTCTGCACCAGTCGCTTGATGATTTCTCGTATGGATGAAATCAGAAATTGTGCTGCATGTTGAATGTACAGCGGAGGAAGCCCGAAGCATCTTTCGCAACCGATGCAAACGCTCTAAGGCAATCAAGGCGGTTTGCCCCGCCAATTTTTTGTCGTTGGAAGTGACTAGCTCAGCAAGCGTCATCACCTCAACTTCCAACTTTGCCAACTCATTCACCAAGCGTTCCTCGGGCTCGCCATGATCCGCCTGAACCCGCTTCTGAGCAAATTTTTGATCCAGTGGTGACAGCATCTGATGGCCGCCACAGTATTCCTTGTCAGCATAACGACTAAGCGTCTCTGTTCGGTCCACTTGTATGGTGCGTGGTGCCTCAATCCCAAGCTGAACTTTTGACTTCTTCAACTGAATGACACGAACACAAACATCCAGATCGCGGAATTCTATCGACTCGCCTTCTTTTCTTGACAACACCAACATTGCAGCCTCCCTTTTCGCAGACGTAAGCATCTCAAAACAACCTAACGCCTCCCAATACTAAACACAAGTTCAGTATCTTTTATTTTTCCTGCATGAATTGCAAGCAATTATTCACGCGCCGATCACTACCCGAACACAAGCCCAGACCTACCCAAACCCGTCAGTAGGCAGTGAACGGCAGAACGGATGCACCAGTTCAATCAGCAACTCACGCGGCCAACAATCAAGCTGCGATCAATCTTGGCAAGCTAAGGCTTTGCCGCGTTTTGTTTAAAGACGAAAAGCTTCATTCAGGGATGCTTCTCGAACCAGGCGATGGTTGCGGAAGCAATCCCTTCATGTCCGCCATCAAAAATAGTCAGTCGGGCGTTTCCACTGTGACGTCGCAAAAAGTACTTTCGATCAAAAGTTGGATCGAAACCTTCGTCCCCTGCTCTTGCGGACTTCAACCTTCCTGGCAGTGACAATTGCGAAATTTCGTTCTCAGTCACGGGCTGGTCACCTCTCGCGTCCGCGATTCGATTAAAAACTCTGATTGAATGGCTTATGGGTACACTTCCTTCATGCCCATCTCTTATCCCAGCGCTTATGTCGATCGCGACGTCACGTGCTTGTGCCGCATACGTGATGGGACTGCGAGACTTGTACTGCGCATTCACTTCCGACGAGTCTCCGGGCGCCCCACCACAACACTGTTCCATCATTTTACCGTACTTCGTGTTCCGATGCCGCCCATGCCATTCGGCAAGATCACCGATGCCCACCCAAGCGCTGGCAGCTCGCCACAATTTGGGATGCCTTGCAGCCATGAGCATTGTCATGTGGCCACCGCCGGATGTCCCTGTCAAATAAATCCTGCCTTCATCAACAGAATAAAGCTTGGTAACCCAAGAGATCGAATCGAGAATATCCTGCTGGGCAAACTTTGAGCCGCACGCTTGCGGGGTACGATTGGCACCGCGAAAATTTGGAAATAGATAAATCCAACCTTTCGCCTGAACCAGTTTCTCAAGATCATTGCGCTGCGTTAAATCCGCGCTCCAAGAATGGAGGCTCACAACCAGTGGAACCGTTTTCTGCAACTGTTCTCTTGAATGGGGAGCAATCAGGATTGCTTCCTGAACGCTGTGATCCAGAGAACTCTTGAATTGGATTCGCTTGCGATGCATCGATAACTGAGGCTCTTCCGCGCAGACTTCATCCCCGGGTAAGCATACAGATATCAAAATCGCTAAGAATAATCCGCGGCCCAAAGTACGGAGCATAGAAACTGGCCTGTTTAAGAGATAAGAAACTTTCCCAGTGCACACGAGCTCAACTCAACCGCCGTCTGTCATCCTTGATCATGCCTCCACGAACATCACACATCGACCCATCTGCTTCGACACAACAGCGCGATTCCGAGTCTATACCAAGATGAGCAGCCCTGAGCAGTCGAATAC
>JAPOKD010000158.1 GCA_029977825.1 Planctomycetota bacterium
CCTGTTTCCATGGTCGAATCCGCAAAATCCGGCGGCCAATGAAATCACCTCACTGGTGACCAAGACAGATCCTTCACGACATCAGATCTCACTTCCCGAACTGACAGAAAGCACCACGGACGCTGCGATCAAAGCAGCCCGCCAACAAATCAGTTTGACGAATGTTCCGGATGTAGCGGACAGGTTCTGGATGATCAGCACCCGCTCACTCACCAGTTCCACCTGCAACGCCAATCTCGAATCACCCCAGTTGCGAGTTCACCGTCTGGACTGCCGAGGCAAGGCGTCACCCACCACTGTTGACGAGTATCTCAGCGCTCTGACACCCGAGCGCCAGGTTGTGGTCTATGTCCACGGCAATCGCATGGCGTCGAACAAGGTGGTTCCTCGCAGCTTCTCTGTTTATCGAAACATCATCCGCTGCAATGAAAAACGACCGATGGACTGGGTTATCTTCAGTTGGCCCAGCAGCAAGCAGGGAACACTGATCCATGACGCCAGACGGAAAGCCTCTCGAACCGATGCGCAGGGGCTTTATCTGGCTTGGCTGCTGCAACGGCAGGTCAAACAGGCCGAATCCACCAAAATGATTGGCTTCAGCTTTGGCAGTCGAGTCATCACAGGCGCTTTGCATTCTCTGGCCGGGGGAAAACTGGGCGGACGCACTCTTCCCGGTGCTCCGACAACTGGTGCCACTGTCGATGTCGGCCTGGTTGCCCCAGCAATTGATAGCCATTGGCTATCGGAAAAGGGCTATCATGCCATGGCAACCAAGAACCTTGACCGTTTGGCACTGCTGTACAATCGACGCGATGCAGTCCTGAAGCGATACTGGTTACTCAACAAGGTCCGTGGTCGAGTAGCACTGGGTTACACAGGACCACGTTCATTTGCCCCACGTGCTGACGGAACGGAACTTCCCGTCGTTGCCCGAGACTACTCATCTTACATTGGCCTGCGTCATGACGAGTTGGACTACTACACAAAGTCCCGTCTGGCAGCCAACATCATGGCCGACTTGATCAATGACACCGACGACACCGAAACCGACAGCAACGAAAGCCGGTGAATCAACTGATTCGACTACCATTGGTTTTCTGGGTGGCGAATGGATGCCCCGAAATCAAATGGCAATCAGTGTGGATGATGGAGGCTTTCGACAGGGAGTGACTGCCGTCGAACGCTTGCGGACTTATGGTCACGTAATATTTCAGCTCAAAGCGCATTTGAATCGATGGCAACACAGCACATCACAAATGGGCATTGGTGGTCTACCCGATTTGGCTGATATCGACACGCTGCTGCAGGAACTTCTTTCCCGCAACCAAAAAAGTCTCGATTCACAAGGCGAGTTGGGAATTACTCTGTTCGCAACGCCTGGTGTAGCGCAATCTAAATCCGCAACCTTTGGCATGCATGTCAATGGCCTTGATCTCAAGAACATTCATCAGAAACAGGAATCCGGCCAACCTCTGGTGGTCACCGATGTTCAACAACCCTCTCCCAACTGCTGGCCACGGACCATCAAGGTCCGCTCACGACTGCACTACCACTTGGCGGACCAACTGGCACAACAGCAAGATCCAACTGCCTCTGGTGTCCTCATCGACGAGGATGGAACGATTACCGAAACCAGCATTTCCAACATCGCGATTGTCAAATCCGCAAAAATCCTATCTCCCCCACGCGATCGAGTTCTGCGCGGTATCACGCAAACTTACGTTGAACAACTGGCACAAGAAATTCAAATCAGCTGGGGAACCTCCCGGATCACACTAGCAGACCTGTTGGATGCAGATGAAATCCTGCTGATGGGTACTGATGGCGGCCTGTGGTTCGCCAACGAGGTGAATGAAAACGCGATCGGCAAGAGAGTCGCAGGGCCGATCTACCAGGCGTTACAACAGCTGTTCCAGAAAAAGCTGGATACTGTGCATCACTCTTGAAAGACTCTGCTCCGAAAACGCGTTGAATTCGACTCTTGGCACAACTCAATCGGCCTGTTCCCCCGGACGCGTGCCCGAGCAATTCCGAGACTCGCAGGTGTACGGGTCCTGAGCTATTCAGCAGCGTTGCTTTCCCCATGTTTTAGCGAGCATCGAAGCACTCGTTTCACAAAGGAAATCCCTGACGACGACCCCTGCGACGCAGCAAAGCGTTACACTGTCAGCGTTGTATTTACGGATTTCTTGGATGGAGTACCCTTACGGTGTATCGATTTCTGCAGGCTAACGTTTTCGTTCTGGGTGTGATTCTGGCTGCGTTTGTGATTGGCTGCGGGCCCTCAGCCGAGCCCAAAGCGAACAATACCGGTGGGGGGGCAGCAAAAACAGAATCGCTGCGGATTGCGGTCATCCCCAAGGGGACCAGCCACGAATTCTGGAAGTCCGTTCATTTCGGTGCCCAAAAAGCGGCAGACGAACTGGGAAACATCGAAATCATTTGGCGTGGTCCAGTCGTTGAAAGTGATACGGGTAGCCAAATTGAAGTGGTTAAGAACATGATCACCATGCAAGTGGATGGTATTGTTCTTGCCCCCAACCAGAAAGGTGGATTGGTGGATGCAGTAGAAGAATCAATCGGTGAAGGGATCCCGGTTGTAATCTTTGACAGCGGACTCGATGAAGGCCCGGAAATTGTCAGTTACGTGGCCACGGACAACTACAAAGGTGGTCAGATGGCTGCCAAGCAGATGGCTACTGCGATTGGTGAAAAAGGAAACGTGATTCTGCTGCGTTACATTGCTGGCAGCGAAAGTACAGAACAACGGGAGCAGGGTTTTCTTGATGGACTCAAGGATTACCCCAACATCAAAGTGGTTTCTTCAGACCAACGAGGTGGCGACAACACCACTTCATCCAAGGAGAAGGTCGATCAGCTCTTGCAAACCTACGGTGATGACCTGTCTGGCATCTTCGCAGTCTGTGAGCCAAATGCCAACGGAACACTTGAAGCACTTAGGAACGCAGGCCTGAACAAGAAAGTCAAACTGATTGCGTTTGACCCCAGCGACGCTTTGACAGAAGCACTCACAGACGGTTCCTGCAGCGGAATCATTATTCAGGACCCGGTGCAGATGGGTTATCAAGCAGTCAAGACGATGGTCGGTTCGATCAATGGTGAAAAGGCTGAGGCATTCATTTCGACGGGTGAATATGTTGCCACACCTGAAAACATGAATGACGAAGAGTCCTTGCGTCTGCTCAAGCCCTCGATTCTTGAATAGGCAAGTTCGATTATGACATCGAACAAAGTGAATCAACGCGTGGGCAACGAACAGGGTGAACACAAGAGTCATTGGTCCGCTTATCAGCCGCCAACGGATGTCTCACTTGCGTCGAAATGCTTGCTGACGATGAATTCGATCAGCAAGAGTTTCGGCCCCACCCGCGCGTTAAAATCCGTCTCTCTTTCGATCCAAAGTGGCGAAGTGCTTGCTTTGATTGGTGAGAACGGCGCCGGCAAGAGCACGTTGCTGAAGGTGCTCAGTGGCGCACACCGCGCCGACGCTGGCACGATGTCGATCAACAATAAACCCTACCGCCCCCGAGGCCCTCAGGACGCGAGAGCTGCTGGAGTGGCAATGATCTACCAGGAGTTGAATCTGGCACCGGACCTCAGTGTTGAAGACAACCTGCTGCTTGGACACTCCAATGTTGGCGCGGGATTTCTTTTTCGATCAAGGCAACGTGAACGAGTACAGGAAGCACTGAACATGGTCGGGCTGAACCTCCTCAGCCCAACTGCGATCGTGGGAGAACAATCGGTCGCAACCCAACAGCTACTCGAGATCTCTCGGGCTTTGATAAGCAACGCGAATATCATCCTGTTCGATGAACCCACCAGTTCACTGCCACAGAAAGATGTACAACGGCTGTTCGAAATCATTGATCGCCTGAAACGACAGGGGATGGGGCTGGTATACATCAGCCACTTTTTGGAGGAAGTGCGTGCAGTAGCAGATTCCTACAATGTTCTTCGCGATGGCGAAAACGTTGGCGAAGGACGCATCAACCATGTCAACGATGACCAAATTGTTTCGCTGATGGTTGGCAGAGACGTCGATGATTTGTTCCCCAGCGTTCCCCATGAACCGGGAGAGCCATGGGTAAGCATTGACAGCCTGCAAGGTGATTCACTCAGCAACGAAATCAGCTTTGATCTGCGACGCGGCGAAATCTTCGGCGTCTCAGGCTTGGTCGGCGCGGGACGCACGGAACTATTGCGAACCATGTTTGGACTCGACCACATAGAGGCGGGACAGGTACTGGTTGATAATGCAGTGGTCCCAAATTCGGTACGATCAAAAATGCGGGCGGGCTTCGGCATGCTATCCGAGGACCGGAAACAGGAAGGCTTGGCGCAGGATTTGTCTCTGATCGAAAATACAACTCTCGGGAACATGGGCAAATACACGACCTTGGGGCTTATCAACCTGCGAGCCAGAAACAAAGTCGCGGAGGAACTGATGCAACAGGTGGAAGTCAAGTCTCACTCTGGCCATCAGCAAGTGTCTGAACTTTCTGGTGGCAACCAGCAAAAAGTTGCGATTGCCAGAATTCTGCATCAGGACGCCGAAATCCTGCTGATGGACGAACCGACCAAGGGCATCGATGTTGGAACCAAGGCAGAAATCTATCGGTTGATGGGTAAATTGGCAGCGCAAGGCAAAACGATAGTTTTTGTCAGCTCCTATCTACCCGAACTTCTTGCCGTATGTGACCGCATCGGAGTAATGTCCCGTGGCGAGATGCGTGCCATCCGCGATGCGAACAAATGGACCGAAGACGAAGTCATGGCCACTGCTATGGCGCTTGAAGAATCACCCCCGATTTAAGATGCAAAATTTCTCATGGTGAAAAAGTTACTCTGGCAAATCGGACCGCTGATCGCGTTGTTTGTCATCATGCTCTTGTTCACAATTGCGGACAGGTATTGGGGTGCAGGCAAATTCATGTCGGGGTACAACCTTCGCGTGACCAGTGGCAGTGCGGCCTTGATAGCTGTACCCGCATTTGGCATGACATTGATCATCATCTCAGGTGGCATTGATCTCTCTGCTGGGACAGCTCTGACACTTTCCGGCACAGCACTGGCCCTCAGCTTAAAAGCCGGTGATCCGATCATGAATGCGTTAATGCTCATGTTGCTCACTGGCTGCCTATGTGGACTTGCCAATGGAGTCATGATTAGCGCTACCAAAGTGGTACCCTTCATCGTAACGCTCGGTACCATGACCATCTTCCTGGGTATCGGGCAAATCATATCCGGTGAATCTACGGTCTACCCGCCCAGAGAGAACATCCCAGACTGGCTAAACCTCTGTTACACAGGCAAAGACAGCGAACGATATCTAATTCCAAAGATACCCACGAGCGTTTTGCTGGCGATCACTCTGGGAGTTGGTGTGGCCACCATGATGCGTTACACCGTTTTCGGTCGGAATGTATTCGCAATCGGATCAAGTGAATCAACCGCTCGTCTTTGCGGCATCAATGTCCCTGTAACTGTGATCGCTGTTTACACCATCGCGGGTTTCTTTGTGGCAATCGGCGGACTGCTTTATTTTGCAGATGTAAAGAGCGGAAATCCCAGCGATGGAACGGGGAAGGAACTGGAAATCATTGCTGCAGTTGTCCTTGGTGGTGGCAGCCTCAGCGGTGGTCGTGGGTCCATTTTTGGAACCATGGTAGGTGCACTGATCATCACCGTAATTCGCAGCGGTTGCAGCCAACTGTCCATTCCGAATACGTACACCCAAATTTTCATTGGTTGCATCATCATTGTCGCCGTGATTGTCGACCAATTGAGACACGGGTCACCTGAGTGGTTTTTTCGAATGTTTCGCAGTTGAAACACAGTGTGACACATACCTGCATTGCCTCCGTTTCCAATTTCAATGAACCCCTGTTCCCATCCTGCTGAACCACAGCATCGGAGTCAATGAGCAAGCGTTCCGATGCATCAGCAATGGCTACAATGGAAGGCGTGGATCAATAAATGGTTTGCAGCTGAATCCAAACATGAACACCACCAATACAATCGACAACAGATGCATTGACACAGTTGCTCACGAAATAGAAAACAAAATCAGTTCGCGCCCCGCCAGCGCCACGAACCAGCCTATCCCGCAGTTCCATGGCGATGACTTGTTCGCACACAGCACCCGTTAATTTCCCTTTCGAACCGAAAGGGAAAACAGGTGTTAGACGGGAGCGAACTCTAAAACTCCAGTGTGGTTTTGAAACAATGCAAGCGTGGAAGATCGGAAAAGCATCGCGTGAGCAGAGCAAGCACTGAGTTCAATCAGGGGGCAAACACATGAAAAAAATGACTCTACGGATAATCGGCTTGACGACATGGGTCGTTCTGATCTGCCTGCTGATCGCAGGACTGCGAAATGAACAGCAAGGAGCCGCTACCGGATCCGAAGAGTCGCTGGGAAATTACCTGCTTGGCAGTCAGGAGGAAATCACTGTAAGCGTTCCCAAAGGGGCGTTGCAATTACATGACCCTGTTTTCCTGCAGCAGGCGAATGGCTCGTGGACACAGGTGGGCTTTGTACAGGCAATTGATCTGACGCCTACCGAGTCCGGCAGCTCTGTAGCGTCTGCGGTTTTGAAGTGGCATTCGTCTCAGACTCAAGCACGTGACTGCCGTTTTGTTCTGTACCGAAACCGCGGCAGACTGGAGGACGTGATAGCAACCATGCTTCCACCGGCAACACGTTCAAAAATCCAAGAGCGTTTGGCAATGACAATGAAGCAGCATGGGGAGGAATTATCGAATGCTTTTGTGCCCTTGGTACAAGACAGCCTGAAGCGGTCGATACCCATCATTGAAACTGAACTGCGTCTGTCTGTGCAAAGGCATCGCAGCGAAATCGAAGCCCTTGGTGACCGCTGGAATGACGAGGTCGTCAGTCAACGCCTGGTTCCGCTTGCCCGCCGCGAAATCGTCCCCATTGTCAGGAAGCACGGGGAACCCACCGCAGAAGACATTGGTCGAGAACTATGGGACCGCGCGTCGATCTGGCGGTTTGGGTGGCGTGCTGCGTATGACGGACTGCCGCTTGTTCCACGCAAGGATCTGGTACGAGAAGAGTGGACACGCTTCGTCGAGGATGAAGCGGTACCGATTTTTGAGGAACGAATGGACGACATCGTCACAAGCATCCAGAGAATCGTCGCTGACGTTGCTGCCAATCCGGAAGTACGAAAAGAACTGACCGATGTTGCGATCGTGATCGCTAACGATCCAGAGGCACAAAAACTGGTCCGACAGATCCTTAAAGAGTCTTTGGTTGACAACCAGCAACTTAAGGACTCGTGGAAGGATGTATGGAATAGCAAACAGGCACGCAGTGCATTTGATCTGGCAGGAGATAGGCTGGAACCCGTGATAAGGAAAATTGGCGATGACCTGATCGGATCTCGTGAAACCGGTATCAACCCAAATTTTGCCAGAGTGCTGAGAAGTCAGATTCTGGGCAAGGATCGGCAATGGATCATTGCCATCCCAAATCAGGCCCCTCTCACCAAACAACTGCCCCAAGTCGAGATTTCGGCAGAAACGATGCCGTACCCGATTGTCTACCTGGCCAACCGTGAAAACCTGCCGTTTGCAATCACTGACGCACAGACGAACATTTCGGGCAGCACAAAACGTGACGAAGATGCTACTTCAGTGGGGGCAAATGACCAATGACGACTGGCACCACTGCTGGTTCTGTTTCGCCCGGCGAGGAACCATCGAAATCGCTCCGCTTGAATCAGTTAAAAATCAAGGCAGGTGAACGCGAACTATTAGCCGAAACAAATCTAACGATACCCGCAGGTAAGATCACCGTGATTGTTGGGGGCAGTGGAGCAGGCAAGTCTGTCTTGCTTCGTACCCTCGCAGGTCTTATTCCCAACAATGGCCCGGTCATAAAATGGGACGGGCAAATTGAAAGTGGGAACGATCAAAACACGACGCCACCGAAGGAAATCGCAGACGAGAGTCGAGAAGACAACGACCAGAAAGCCAGTACACCTGTAGTACCAGCGATCCAGACTGAACAACCTCGGATCGGCATCGTGTTTCAGCAGTTTGCACTCTTTGATGAACTGTCACCAACCGCAAATGTTCAATTTGCGATTGATCATCGTAACGATCGCTCACGAACCGCAGGCCAATCATCACGGCAGTGGCTGGAAGAACTGGGGGTACCTGCCAAGACTCCGGTCGCTGCATTGAGCGGTGGTCAAAAACAGCGTTTGGCGATCGCACGCACACTTGCCGCCAACCCTGACATCATCCTTTATGACGAACCCACATCAGGTCTGGATGCAGCCAGCGGTGGAAAAGTGGCCGAACTGATTCGCCACACACATGACACCTATCACCGAACCAGTATCATCGTCACTCATGACTACGAAACACTGATTCCGATTGCTGACGAAGTCCTGTTACTGGACAGTGAAACGCGACGTCTGGTTCCCGTACCCCGCCAGGACTGGCCCCAAATTCCAACGCGCATGAGGCCCGTGCAACTGGCGGAGACGCCAAGCAGTCCCCCAACTCTGGCTCAGCGAAGCACGAGTAAAATCGACACTTTCCTGTCTCAAACCGGCTCAACCGTCGTCGCTGCAATCAGGCTTCCCTACGACTTGCTGCCCCTGTTTCCGCGCCCACGGTGGGGCCTGCGATTCTTTGCCCATTACCTGAGGTTGGTGGGCGGAATTTCCGCGTGGATTTACCTGATCCTCGCGGGGCTGATCGTTGGATTCACCGGCACGTATTTTACTTTCCGCTTCCTGCCATTTCGGCTCTACACCCAGCCTTTGCTGATTGATGAACTATTATCCTCGATCGGCTTTGCCCTGTACCGCATTCTCGTTCCTGTGCTGGCAACCATTCTGATTGCGGCACGGTGTGGAGCAGCGGTCGCGGCCGATGTTGGCGTGAAACAGTATGGCGGACAGATTGATGCAATGCGAACACTCGGAGTAAAGCCAAGACTCTATCTGCTGATTCCAATCGTGCTGGCCTTCATGTTGGCAACGCCCATTCTGGAATGGATGGCCTTCACATCCGCACGCTTCATCAGCATGCTCACTTTCACTGCCACCCACCCCGATGTCGGGCCTTTTTTCTGGGAACAGCATTTCTTTCGCAACTTGCTCACTTCACACGGGGGCTGGTCTGAAGGCTGGGGATGGGTGATGCTAAAGAATCTGGCATGCGGTATCGGAACCGGTGCAATCGGTTTTTACCGAGGCTTGGCTCCCAAGCAATCGGCCAGTGATGTCAGCAATGCAATCACATCCACGGTATTATGGACCACTCTGTATGTATTGCTGGTTCACTTCATCATTGCCTTGATTGAATTCTAACAACTCGTCTCAACTCCTCAGGAAATCAGCGCATGGATAAAAAAGCAAAGAAAAGACTCAATGTCATCAACAAGAAACTGCAAACCCTGCGACCACGCCTGGCTGGGTCGCGAGAGCAAGCCGACGACGCAGAGGAACTGAAAGCTCTGGAAGATGAAATCACCAGCCTGGAAGAGGAAGCTGCCAAACTGAAGGCCTCC
>JAPOKD010000941.1 GCA_029977825.1 Planctomycetota bacterium
CGTCCTTGGCCGGTTGGCAATCAGCCGTTTGCACGGGCAGGAGTAGCCACAGCGACGAATGCACCCACGGCAGCTCCTGCTAGATGCGATTCCAGGATCGGTTTGAAACCGTCTGTTTGGACAAACAGAACGCTACCGGTAATCGCTTCAAAACCCAGTTTTCCGATGAGCATTAAACAGCTCATTGCCCAGAAGATTGCAAAATAGCGATCTCTTCCAGCGAGACTCGTTCGGAGTTGACTAATCGTGAGCCATGCGAACAGCCCCGTGTCAATTCCACTCAGGCCACGATACGCTGACACATCACTGCAGGTAAGCATAACCGTCAGTGAAACCACGGTGGCCATGCCAATGAGTAATGCTCCAAAAACTTTTCTGCTATGTCGTTCGCAGATTACCCCGAGCACCACGAACATGAGCAGGTCCCAGAAAAGATGTTGGCCGTCGTAATGTGCCAGGTGTCCTGAAAACAGACGCCACCATTGACCACCAGTCACAGAATTGAAATCCAATTCCAGGCTTGTCGTGAGCGCGGGAAACGCAAAAACCGCAATAGTGACCAGAGCGATCACTAATGTGCATCCGTAGTGTTTCAACGCCTCACCTGACCATCGTTGCAGTTGCGACAACCAGATGCCGGTTTGGGGGCACTGCGATGGTCTCATCGATTCAGCCGTATTCACAGCGTTGACTCCGTCTTGCGGTCAGCTTTTTTCTTCCGCAGCATCGCGGCTGCTCCTGCACCGGCGATCGAGAACAGGGCAGTGAATGGACCAATCGGGCCGCCGCCCTGACCGCCACCAGAGTTGCGACGGAAGCCACTTGGCCGGTTGTTTGACGACGGTGTGGAATAGTTTGGTGGCGAGCCGGCGGGTGTGGATTTTTGAGATGCCAACGTTTGAGCAGGCGAATTGCCTGTTGCAGGCTGACTCGCCCTGGATTGCACATGGTTTGATGGTTGAGATGGTGTCGTCGCAGCACTGCTTTTCGTTTGGGAGGCACGATTTGGCTTCTCTGTCATCCCCTCTGGCATCATGCTCGGAACGACCTCGCTGACCAGGTTACCCGTTGGGATGTCCGACAATTCCTTTTCGACTGCAACAAACGATGTGTATTGGGTCACCAATTGATGCCTCAGCCCCAGTTCGGTGATCTCCGATCGAGATTGCGCCGTTTCGTTTCCGACATTGTGATTCCATATTTGGCGAATGCGCTGACGCGCCCACACGGAGGGGATCGCATCATGCGAATTTTCCACAGCTGGTAATTCCAAATCCAACTCCATTTGAACGGCCTGACCAAGGACGTTACCTTTGAGCGTGATTGTTTCGGCCCCCGGTTGTGCGTATCGTCCAAGCACAATTAACGGTTTTCCCGCATACAGATCCGGCAGACGTGCCGGAACCTGATCTCGCACCGACAACCCACCCCAGTCAATTTGCAAGTCTGTCATGTAAGGCAGGCTTGTCAGTTCGTTAAAACGACCTGCAAGTGCGGGTGCGTTGTCCTGGTTTGTTACCTGGAGAGAGAATCCACGTCCCAGTTCAGCGGCACGGTTGATCAGGTAATCGTTCGGTGCGGCTCCGAACGCTACTGGGAATACACGCGCGTCCTTGAATTTTGGGTCCTGAATGTAGCTGAGAATGGAATGGTCGTTGCCCACCAGTGCATCAGACATCAGGATGAGGTAGCGTGGTGGCGTCGACTCGTCACACCCGTCACCAAGAGCGAGTTGCAGAGCTGGTAATAATTGGGTTCCACCGCCAGCATTCAACCTTCGGATGAAGTTTTTTCCCGCTTCAATGTTCGCACTGGTGGCAGGCACCGGATCAGACTGAAACGCTTTTGACTGGTTGTTGAAAGCGATCAACTGAAACTCATCCTGTGGATTCAGGTGATCGAGAACATTCTCGGCGAACTGTCTCAATTGACTGATGGCGGTTCCTCGCATCGAGCCACTTGTGTCGAGTATCAGGTGAACCTGGCGAGGCGTGATTTCGCTGGGTTCCACCGACCATTTGGGTTGAAGTGCAAGCATCACATAGCCGTCTGTCTCTTCGGACTCGCGGTGGACCAATGATGCCAGAGTACTGCTCTCTCCCGCGAGCTGGTATTCGATCACCAGATCTTTGTCGGCAATGGTCGACTGATTCTTCAGGGTCACGACAGCGACCGTATCCGACGTGTTTTGGATGTCCAGTTCGTGAGTGACGGGGATGATCTTTTGGATCGGCATACCTCCATCGATTTTGACCGAAACAAAAACGTCATTGCCATTTCGCTGACCAGCCGGTAGCAGATCAGGCGTGATGCGAGAGGCGTCCGGTACTTGATCTGTATCCGGTGCCCAGCCTCGGCCTACGTTTGGTCGACTCGTTGGGGTTCCTGGGATGTATCGCGGAGCAACTGTCATTGGAAAACGGAAGACGTAACGATTTTCATCAATCTCAAG
>JAPOKD010000299.1 GCA_029977825.1 Planctomycetota bacterium
ATTTCCCAGGAAACGTCACTGACAAGGCGGTAGTCGCCAAAGTCTTCCCAAGCTGGAAAGTAATCAAACTTCCCTTTCAGTTTTTGCCGTGAAGTGATTTGTCGCTCCGCTTCCATGCCAAAAACGGCTTCTGGAATCCAATCATCAATCGGAGCACCGATTTCTCGCGAGGCACCAGCACCGAAACGAGTTGCTAATGTCGATGTGTCGCTTCTCACCCAGTAGTAACCAACACCACCATTCAGATTCAGGCGTAAATCAAATGGTTTGAATTTGTCCCATTCCATGCCGTGCTTGGCGAAGGCGGACCAGGATGTATCACCAAGTAAACGGTCAAAATTGACATTGAATCGACCGTTTTGCTCAGTTGTTTCGTTGCGGCTACTGGCCTGCCGGTAATTGATGTCCATGCCAAGTGTGTAACGCTTGGTTGTTCGTTTCAGTTCAAGACCGGCCTGCATCGCAAGTGTATTGGCATTGCCGTCGCTCCCATCCAGGCCGAATTCCGCATGTGAGTCCCAGCCTTTGATCCATGCACGTGGATACTCGTACCATCGCGTAACTTCTGCCTCCAGTGGGGCTGATTCAGGAGAATCCCAAGCTGCATTTTTGACGTCACTATCAGCGGAGTCGTCCGTTCCACTGGCGGTTGCCGTGCTGGAAGCGGATTGCGTTTCTACGTTGCCAGCTGCTTCATCCGGTCCCGTGTCGGAGGGAGAGGGGGCAGCGACTTGGTTTGTTTCTGGCGAAGGCAACGGAAGGTGATGTGACTCGTTTTCAGTTGTCTTGTTGGTGGTCAAGGATTCCGGAGTTGAGTCTGGAAGTTCGTGCAAAGGAATGTTTGGCAGTGTTGAGAAAGTCACCGCAGTCGTGGCCTCATGTTGAATGTCGGTGGAATCATTCGGTGCAATGCTGGCTGTGGGTAGTTCCAACTTTGTTTGCCACTCGGATGTTTCCGCGGGTGGGACTTCAGGAATTGACGCGATGTTGGCGGTCGGAAAGTCTGGACTTGTGACCGGCAATGGCAATGCCTCTTGAATCGGAGATGACGTGGGTTGGTCTGCTGCAATCTGGTTTTGAGTAAAGAGTTGTGCCGACATCACCTTGTTGGCGTTGGTCATGTTCGGGTCAGTGGGAAGCGTGTAGGGACGCGGGCTGTTTTCAGCAGTTGGCAAGGAGAATTTTGGAGCTTGGCCTGAAATTGTCGGCGATGAATAGCCAGTTCCATTCCAGGTGGACATGCCATTTCGCCATGCGGGTTTATCTTCCGCCGTTGCCAAATGTGGGGCAACGTTCGAAGCGGTGATGAGATGCAGGGCAAGCCAGCAAAACAGGAGGCGTATGCCTCGCGGAAATGAAACGCTCATGAAGACGCCGTAGTGCTTTGAACATGTGTTTGTGGAGGAGTTCCCACCGCTGCTCAATAGCAGATTTGAACGACCGAGTCACCATGAATCAAACGAAGCCAATGGCAGGGAAGCTGGAATCAGGCAGTTGTGATGGCTGGAATGTCTTGCTTGAAACATTCGTTCATCTGATCCTCCAGTTTCACGGTCTCGTGAAACAATGCGTATCAGTCTCCTGGCAGGCAGTTTGTGGTTTGAAGCAGCAACAAAGTGAGGTCAAAGCACGCGTTTGAGTTCTGCGAAGGCACGCGGAATCTGCTGGTAGGGTGATTCCTCTTCATATTCAAGAATCACGTAGCCTTGGTAATTGCCGTTCTTCAGAATTTTTCCAATGCGTTCCATGTCGGCGGGATATTTTTTTCCTTCCGGTGTTTTCATGTTGACCTTAACCTGAATATTGACTGCATATTCGATGCACTTTTCAAGGTCCTTGTAGGGGCTGTTTGAGTGGAAGTTTCCTGTGTCGAGATTGATGCCAATCCACGGGCTGTCGATCCGTCTCATGATTTCCAGCATTTGGGTCGGGGTAAGATTGCCGTGGTTTTCGACGCCGATCATAATGCCGCGTTGGGCAGCATATTTAACGCACTGGCTCAACGCGTCAATCGCCTCATCAAGACGTTTCGGGTTCCCATCAAGTTGCCGGCTGGTTCCAGCAAAGAACCGGATGTGTGGCGCACCCAAAAGACTGGCGCGATCAATCCACTGTTTTGCCTCAGTGATTTCGGCGTCGAGCTTTGGTCCTGAGCCTACGGTGAAATTATTTCCAATCGCTGTTCCGGAGATTGCTACACCACGAATGTAAGCGGCATGTTTCAAACGGAGGAAATAATCACGGTCAGCGTCAGGAGGAAAGAAGTAGCTGGTGAGTTCAGCAGCGTCAAAGTTGTTTGAAACGCAGTAATCCAAAAAGTCGATCATGTCCATCGCCGGCCCATCCTTGGCCGGTTGCTGAGCCACTCCCTTCTTGTACGAAAAGTATTGTCTCAATGAATAGGCGGCGAGCCCGAACTCAAAACGCGGAGGGCCGGATCGTTGTATGGGGTCGCGTCCGTGAACGTACTTCGTGCTCAGGTTCCATCCGCAGGTTGCTACAGTTCCCGCTATAGATCTTTCAATGAATTCACGTCGTTGCATGAAAAGTTGCCGTCCATTAGTACGAAGGTTGATCGGTTGTTACGCTTTTAAGCCCGTGTTCGACGCTGCCAGTGTAGGCCATGAGAACGCCGAAGATCACAGGAAAGATAGTTGCCCACTTGTGTAAGCGATACAATCCTTCGCGTATAGAAACCTGGTTTTCTGTTTTCCAATCGTGATTTACAGTGCATCGACCATTCACGTTGGATTTGGTCGGTTCTTGACAAGTCGTTCAGGTCAGCGAAAGTGGGCAGGCAGAAAACTGCTAGACAGCCAAACTGGCAGACGGGGAAAAGGTGTTTTTTGTGACCTCTGGGGTGCCTGCCCGTCGGGCGGCGAGTGCGGGAAAGACGAGTGTGGGAAACCAGACAAGCGACTTGTTGGAAAACTACTGTTATGAATCGAAGTCTCATTGACCGCACCAGAGCCACGCTCGACCAGCTTCGCGGTGAATTGTTGGCTGAGCGGAGTGATGGGCACCATTGGACAGGAACGCTGTCACCCTCGGCTTTGAGCACCGCCACCGCAGTTAGTGCAATGTCGGCGATCCTGATTCATTCCCGCGGGGGACCGCAAACAGGAGCACTAGCTGACGAGCAGATCAGGTATTGCATCACTTCAGGCGTGCAGTACCTGCAATCGCAGCAGAATGAAGACGGTGGATTTGGGGATACAGACCGTAGTCATTCCAACATCGCAACTAGCTATCTGGTGCAGGCTGCTTCAGCGCTGGCGGATCAGGCTATCGGTAGACCGCTGACGCAACCGGCAATCGTTGCCTTGGAGCAGTACATAAAGCAGGTGGGAGAGTTGGATGCCCTGAAGGCGCGGTATGGTAAGGACAAAACATTCGTCGTTCCAATTCTTACCAACATGGCTATCGCGGGTTTGGTTCCTTGGAAAGAGGTTGCTGCTTTACCGTTCGAAGCCGCTGTGTTTCCACAGTCGATGTATCGCTTGCTGCAGATGCCTGTCGTTAGCTACGCAATTCCAGCATTGGTCGCGATCGGTCAGGCAAGGCATTATCACGGACCGCGAGCGTTTTTTCCAATCAGGTTGATTCGAAGTGCAGCGATTGGCCGGAGCATGAGCGTGCTGGAAAAAATGCAGCCGCAAAGCGGAGGTTATCTCGAAGCGACACCTCTTACATCCTTTGTAGTGATGAGTCTTGCTGCGACGGAACGCGGCGAGCATCAAGTCTCCAGACGAGGACTTGAGTTCCTCAGAAATTCAATGAGCGAGGATGGTAGCTGGCCCATTGATACCAACTTGGCAACTTGGGTCACCTCTCTTTCCATGAATGCTCTTGCAGCTGATCCAACAGACGATCGTGCCTGGTGCACGCCTGAGTTAGCGGATTGGCATCTTGGTTGCCAGCACAAAATACGTCATCCATTCACAGGAGCTGAACCGGGTGGGTGGGGCTGGAGTGATTTGAGTGGCGCCGTTCCAGACAGTGATGACACGCCCGCCGCTATTCTGGCGCTCAGCCACATGAAATCCGCTTTGGATGAGAAACGACAGCAGCGTTGTGAGGTCGCAATGGAAGCGGCAAAGGGGTGGTTATTGAAATTGCAGAATCGCGATGGCGGTTGGCCGACCTTTTGCAGGGGGTGGGGGAAGTTACCCTTCGATCGTAGCAGTAATGACTTGACCGCACACGCTCTTCGAGCGTTGAGCGTGCATGGTGCGTCAGAGTGCTCAGCGATCGAGGCTCAGGCAGGTAGACAGCTCACCGCGGGAACCCGGTTTTTGGAAGACAATCAGGAACCGGATGGGGCTTGGCTGCCGCTTTGGTTTGGTAATCAGGACCGGGAGGATGAGTCGAATCCGGTGTACGGAACTTCCCGTGTTTTGCTTGCCGCGACCTCGGGAACCTTGGCGACGGAGTCCCTGCAAGCGGGGTGTCAATATCTGATAAACAACCAAAATAGTGACGGTGGCTGGGGAGGTGGCGGCTCAGTAGCGTTTTGGCTAAAAAAAAAACAGTTTGAGGAATTTGAGTTTGTTAGTAGCGTCGAAGAAACCGCGTTGGCGGTCGAAGCGTTGGCAACCGTTGCACTTTGCGGGAAAAACGCGAGTATTCAGGTTCAAAAACTGGATACAAAACGAGACAAAACGGCTGAAGATGAACGTTTCCTTGCACAATCGGCGGTTCAGCATGGTGGGACCAACGCGATGACTCAGGCTATAATTGGTGGCGTCGAATTCCTGTTGGATAGTGTTGATCAGAAGCGGCATCGGCTGCCTTGGCCGATTGGTTTCTATTTTGCCAAGCTTTGGTATCACGAACGCCTTTACCCTCTGATCTTCACAACGGGAGCGTTGGGGAAATACCTTCAGCTTGCGGCAGACAAACCGACCCGACCAGGGTCAACAAACGATAAGAATTCCTTCCCGAAACCCACACATACGCTTCCTGAGGTATAGGTTTGTCCAGCGGACTCAGCACTAGCGACACTGCGCCGACGTCGGAAAGTTCACCCGAGGTCAGATCGGCACGCCGGAAGACCAGCCATCTCAAGGAAGTGCCTGAGACGCTTGAGTTGCGGGAAAGTCTCAGGGCGCGCTGCGCCGATATTGCGGCTCGCCTTGACCGTGCAACACCGATGACCAAGGACGAGATGGAGCAAGTCGCTCGACGGGCACTGGAAGAAGCTGATTTGCCGGAAGCTTATCTGGGGTGGATGATGGTCATGATCAGCAGCGAGTTCTGGAAAGAATCGCTGGCTGCTGTGCCGCCAGAACGTCGCCTGTTTCTCTTGCCTCATTGTTTGAAACACGCAGAAGGCTGCCCTGCGGAGTACGACCAATTCGGCATGAACTGCAAAGAGTGTGGTGCTTGCAGTATCGCGGATTTTCGCGGATTGGCCGAAGACATGGGGTACCGCGTGCTTGTCGCTGAGGGTTCGCCGGTTGTCATGAAGATTATTGTTGGCGGGTATGTCGACGCGGTCGTCGGTGTCGCATGTCTCAATGTGCTGGAAAAAGCAATCGATAAAGTGCTGCTAGCAGGGATCCCCTGTATGGCTGTGCCTTTACTGAGCAGTGATTGCCGTAACACCAAAGTGGATGAGCCTTGGGTCAACGAAATGATCCGCACGCCGTACAAGCCGGCTCAAACTGTCACCCGTAGTTACGTGCATTTGATGCGAGCTGCCAGTGACTTGTTCAAACCAGAATCGATGGATACGCTCGCGCCACGCATCCGCACAAAGCTGGCGTTGGGAGAAAATGCGGTTGGGGTGTCGGATATTGAGGGGATGGATGCCATCTCAGCGACCGAGCATATTGCTTACGACTTCCTGAGTCGCGGTGGCAAGCATTCACGACCATTCATCACGTTGGCTGCCTTTGACGCAATGACCGGTGGTCGGGCAACTGGCCCTGATGCGGATGTTGCCATTTCCGAATTTCCGATTTCAGTACGTCGTGCTGCCATGAGCATCGAGACGTTCCACAAGGCGAGCCTTGTGCATGATGATATCGAGGATGACGATGCATACCGTTACGGTCAACCTGCAGTGCACCGCAGATTTGGCATACCGACCGCGATCAACGTTGGTGACTATCTGATTGGGCTTGGGTACCGCCTCTTGAGTCGTAATGAGGATGACGTTCCCAGTGAGGCAAGAGTTGATGTCCTGGATGCACTGGCCGCTGCCCACATGAGGCTTGCCGAGGGCCAAGGTTCGGAGTTGCTTTGGCGTGATGGAAAAGATCGGCGTTTGACTCCGCTTGATGCATTGAAGGTATATGCCTTGAAGACATCTCCTGCGTTTGAAGCGGCTTTGCTAAGTGGGGTGCGGATGGCTGGAGATTCAGCGCCATACCGCGACGCCATCCGGACCTTCAGTCGCAACATGGGCGTCGCCTTTCAGATTCTCAACGATCTTGGCGATTGGATTGGTGACGATTCAAATAAAATGTCGGCAGGTGGGGATGTTTTCGGTGGTCGACCAACGTTGTTGTGGGCACTGGCGCTGCAAGGTTTGCCGGAAAAAGATTCGGAGCGTTTGCTCGAGTTGGCAGAGTCTGACTGTGGGCTCTCCGATGCCGAGCGATTAACGCAGGTGCGAAAGCTGTACGAACAGGCGGGCGTCTTCGAAACGGCTTTGAAGTTGGTTGACAAGCATCAGGCTCGAGCCGAAAAGGTGGCTGATGAGATTGACGTCGAAGAACTACGTCGCCTGTTATATTTTCTCGTTGATACCGTACTCGAGCGACCCGAATTGCCGACTCCCGCTGTTGTTTCTCTAGGCATAACAGCACCCTTGGGCTAGGCAGCAGGAACAGTGAGTAACCCCATGAG
>JAPOKD010000034.1 GCA_029977825.1 Planctomycetota bacterium
AGGAGGACATCACACCAGTTGCGAACAATAAAACTGCGCCGATGAAGTTTCGTTTCATGAGAAGTTACTGCGAAGGGTCAAAAGAGTGGCCGAAGAATGTCAGGTTTGAATTGCGACCGTTAATCGAGTTGGTTGGTGGGCAACGCGTGTGATTGCATGCAAACAGCGTTGGTTCTGGTATCCAGAGTGCTGGGGTTTTGGGACCGCCAAGGCTACCCTGCTGGACTCGCGTTATTGTTCCTTACCGGAATTTCTTTACAAGTTACATGCAATCGAAAAAGAACGGACAAATTGTCCTCTGGAATATGGCTTTTCTGGAGCTGGCGGTCGGGATTAATCTGTCTTTTCCTTTTTCACGCAATACAGTGCGGCATCACTTCTCAAAAACAGCTGGTTGCCCGCGATGGCGGGCGTCGCGTTGAAACGTTCTTCCGGATTTCCAAGCCGATTGACCGCAATTTCAGTGTATTCAGGGCTTGCAGCTAGAACCAGTACTCCCGCGTCACGTGTGGTCAGGAACAAGTGTTTTCCATCACCAACGATGGACGCATAAACACGACTTCGTGTGGGCATCCGTTCGCGGAACATCTCCTCGCCGTCTGACGCCCGTAGACATAGTGCGATCGCTTTGTCATGAGACCAATATAAATAGCCGTCATCGAGCAGGGGGCTCGTTACATTAGCACCTCTCGACACATCCCAAATCAGATGGGTGGCCGTTACATCACCACGGCCTCCAGCTTTTACGGCAAAAGTTTTATTGCTGCGACCACCACTGCAAAACAAAGTGTCGCCTTTGGCGACCACGCACGGGACGACGTAGTCCTGAATTCCGTCACAAGACCAAAGTTGTTTTCCAGTAGCAGGGTCCAGCCCCAGAATGGATCCTTTCTGGTTAAGGATCAACTCTTTGTTGCCATTGGGTAGGTCGATGATCGTGGGGGTCGTCCAGGCACGATCAATGTCTGCCGTTCGCCAGCGAATCGCCCCCGTCTTCTTGTCCAGTGCGTAAACCGAACCATCTTCAATTGATGCATTCATGATGACCATGTCTTCGAATTCAATCGGACTGGCTGCAGCACCGAAGCCAGCGGTACCGGTACCTACGCTTGTTCTCCACTTCAATTCACCGTCATGGGTTAAAGCCACCACGCCGGATGGTCCGAAGGAAGCGAAAACAGATTCGTTATCGACGCACGGTGTTGGGGAGGCATAACCGTGGTCGGCAACTCGCTTGGTGACCGCTTGTTCTTCATCTGCGGCATCAAATTCGCGGTCCCAGAGAATGCTGCCATCCGTAACTGATAGACAAACCACATGAAGCCGCAACTGAGCACGATCTCCCGGTGACTCGACTGCTTGTCCGTATCCTGAGTAGGTTGTCAGGAAAACCTTGTCTCTGTTGATGACGGGGCTGCTGGAACCCTTGCCTGGTAAGTCCGTGCGCCAAGCCAGATTTTCCTTGTCGCTCCATTTTGTTGGTATTGGCTGTTTCGCAAGGCCTGAGGCACTGTTGCCGCGAAAACGGGACCAACCTTCCTCGGCTTGAAGAGCTGCCGAGCTGAGGGCAAAAGCAGCAGCCAGGATTAGTCTCGCGTAATTCATCGGGCACCAGATGTTTGGGAGAGTATTAGAGTATTCAGGAGAATTGGCTTCGAAAAAAACAAGTCCGGTGGCAAGGCTGGGTCGCTGCTTGCGCCAGTCACCGCACTGCCAAAATTATAACGGCCTATCCTACTGTCAAATCGCTATTTCTTTTAGGCTATGCCGCTTCAGAAAACTCAAGGCAAAGACGAACCCCAATATGCAAATCACCACCAAGCGAGTTGATTACTCGAATCCCGATGATTGCCGAGACTTGATTTGCATGCAGAGTGAGTATGCCAGACACGAAATGGGGCATGATCCACCAGAGCTGGATCGGTTGCCGGAACGGCTCGCTGAGTTTTCTACTGCGTTCAGTGTTCTTGCTTATGAACAAGGTCGCAGTGCACCGATCGGATTGATCAACTGTTTTTTTGGGTTCTCAACGTTCAAAAGTCGCCGTCTGGTGAATATTCATGACGTCATTGTCACGGAAACACACCGTGGGCAGGGGGTGTCAGCCGAACTTCTTGGAGCAGTTGAAGAAATCGCTGTCGAACACGATTGTTGTCGTTTGACACTCGAGGTTTATACCGACAATACATCTGCCCGACGTGCCTACCAGAAATACGGTTTCACTCGCGACCCCGAGCACCCCGATGTGGATGTGTGGTTTCTGCGTAAACCGCTTATTTGACTCTGCTTCGCGAGATCCGCTTCGTGGGAACCGTGCTTCTCAGAGAATGGGACTGGTGAGTCGTGCGACCGCAGTTCCCAGTCGTTCATACCACCATCGCAGCTTTTTAGGTGATCGTTGTGAGGCTAGTGCAAAATCCTCCTTTAACATCATTTCAACTTGAGAAATCAGGGCAGGGGCACTGATGCCAATCATCATTTCGAAATTCAAATGCAAAGAACGATTGTCAAGATTGGTTGATCCAATCATGGCAAGTTGGTCATCAACCAAAATGCACTTTTGGTGCATGAACCCAGCGTGATAACGATAGACAGGAATGCAGGCTTCTGTAAATTCGTTCTCGTAATGAAAGCCTGCAAGATAAACCAGTAGGTGGTCTGCTCGATCAGGAATCAGCAATCGCACATCCACGCCGCGAGCTTTTGCCATATGCAAGGCGACGATCGATGCTTCATCTGGTACCAGATAGGGTGTTGAAATCCAAAGTCGGGATTTTGCCGAATTGGCCAGCGCACAAAACATCATTGACGCTCGTGGTCTAAGGTCCGCCGGTCCCGTAGCGCAGCAAACGGCATTCCCTTCCGGTGGTAAGTCTTGTCCAAGGTCAGGTCTTCGATTTTGCGTAACCGTCCAGTTTGCTTCTGGAAGATTTTCTCTGGCTGCCCAGAAATAGTCACCGGCAAACACGGCTTGAACCTTGTGCGTGATCGGTCCAGTGAACTTGATGCCGGTGTCCCGCCATCGAGACGACTCATCTGCAGAGCCCAGATACTCAGTTCCAATGTTCAAGCCACCGACGATCGCTGTTTTTCCGTCAATGACTACCAGTTTTCGGTGATTCCGGAAGTTGATTTGAAAGCGGTTGAACCAGCCTTGCCGTGTGTTGAATGGGTATACCTTCACACCTGCTGCCGTCAGGCGTTGCAAGTATGATTTTGAAAGTCGAATGCACCCAACCTCGTCGTAGATCAAACGCACTTTTACACCAGCGTGAGCACGCTCAATCAGGGACTGAGCCAGTTGGTTTCCAACCTCGTCGTCGCGAAAAATGAAGAATTCGAGATAGATATATTCAGTAGCTTTAGCTATCTCGGCGAACAAGCATTCAAAAAAAGATTTGCCATCGATCAGCAGGTCGCAATCAGCAACCTCGCTTAGCGGCGTATCCATGACGTCAGCGACTTGTTCGAGGACTGAATTCTGTGCGGTGCTGCGTGTGTAGCTTTCTGTTCTCAGTTGAGTCTGGATGTCCGAGATGGTGTCACGTTGACGGGATTCCACCTCGCGGATCACCTCGCGATAACCGTGGAATTTGTTTCTCGCCAGCACCCAGTAAAGCGGGATTGCAATGATTGGCAGAGAAATCAAGCCCACCGTCCAGGCGACGGTTGCCTGTGATGTCCTGACGTTCGCGAGCGCGTGCGAGATCGTATACGCGACCATTAACATCAGTACCGCTGTTGCAGTACTACTGATCACCAGCCAGTGATCGGACAAGAATACGATGATTTTCAGATCATTCATGCGGATGCCATCGGGATTTGCGTGATTTTAGCAAATCCGGGGACATCCCGGTGCAACGCAATGCGTGTGACCCTGATTGCCTGGTGCGGAAAGGCGTTTTTTGGAATCAAGGCACGTGCTATCACAGCAGCATGCCTGAGAAAATGATCCCAAATGCGCGGTTTGTTCGAATGTGAAAGCTGAGACTACAGTGCCAGCAGCAAGCGACTCGGGGCTTCCAGGTAGCCGATCACATCGTTGAGGAATCGAGCGGCAGTAGCTCCGTCTACAAGTCGATGATCATACGACAGGCTCAGTGGCATCATCAGCCGGGCCTGAATGGAATCATCCGGCATCACGACAGGCAGCTTGCGACTTCGTCCCACCAGAAGAATTGCGACTTCGGGCACATTCACGATCGGTGTCGAATATTGACCACCGATGGTTCCCAAGTTGCTGATGGTGAAGGTACCGCCTTTGAGATCATTTACCCCAAAATTGCCTCCCCTGACTTTCCCCGCCATCTCAGCCAAGCCACGGGTGACTTCCGGGATTCCCATTGCATCAGCATTGTTCATCACAGGCACAACAAGTCCGCGGTCAGTATCAACAGCGACGCCGATATTGACATAGTCCTTGTAAATCAGCTGCTCGTTTTCCTCATCAATCACGGCATTGATCGCAGGATTATGGCGTAGAGCTGTGGCCACAGCCTTAATGAGGAACGGCATCGTGGTGAGTTTCAGCCCCTGCGCCGCATAGTCTTCTTTACTGGATTGCCGCAGGTGTTCCAGATCTGTGATGTCTGCATCATCGAAGTTGGTAACCCTTGGTACGGTAGACCAACTTGCATGCATCTGTTTGGAAATCGTCTTACGGATTTTGCTCATTCGTTCCACGCGAATGGGACCAAAATCATCGACGTCGGCCGTGCCAGGCAAGGAAGCGGATGCCGTTGCTGTTTTGGGTGCCGTTGGACTGGAACCTTGCGCACCCGGCGTCACACTTGTGGTTGACGAATTTGCACGTGCAGACTGACTTGCAGAGCGAACGACCGACAATACGTCTTCACGTGTGATGCGTCCGTCAGCGCCACTGCCAGGAACCTGACTGAGGTCAACTCCGACTTCCCGTGCAAATCGACGAATTGCCGGACCGGCTGGTATCATCGTTGTTGAACTTGCAGCTGGGACAGCCTGAGGTGCGACAGGCTGGGGTGTTGCTGCCACTGGCTGAGGTGCGGGAGCCGGGGTTGCAGCCTCGGTTTTTGGTTCAGCTTCAGGACTTGGTGCAACAGGAGGCTTCGCTACCGGAGTCACAGGTTCCGGCATTGCAGGTTCCGGAGTCACAGGTTCCGGCGTTGCAGGTTCCGGAGGTGCTGCTGCAGATGTTTCAGCAGCCTCGACTTCCAGTATGGCGCCTCCGATAGCGACGGTATCACCCTCATTGACGAGGATCTTTGTGACTTTTCCGCCAACACTTGCTGGTACAGGAACAGTCGCTTTATCAGTTTCCATTTCGACGATGTCTTGGCCTTCGCTGATGACGTCACCGACAGCAACAAAAATTTCAAGGACATCACCCGACTCAATACCGTCGCCAAGTTCGGGCAGATTTACTTCAGTAGACATTAAGCTTCTGGGATTTCGCAGTGGGAGTGTTAGTCGGAAATTCTGATTGGCGTGTAGTGACCTACACACCAATCATCAAGCAAAGTACGGACATCAAGCAAAGTATGGATCAGTTTTCTCGGCATCGTAGCCCAGTTCGCTGATCGCATCCTGGACATCTTTCGGAGTCAAAATGCCAGCCTTCGCAAGCCTGCTGAGGGTCGCAATCGTGATTGACTCGGCGTCGACTTCAAAGTGTCGTCGCAGGGCCTCACGCGTCTCGCTTCGCCCCATGCCATCGGTTCCAAGCACGTAGTAGTCACCGGGAATGTAAGGTGCCAGTTGTTCGCCCAATGCTCGGACGTAATCACTGGCTGCAATGAACGGTCCCTCGACACCCTCAAGTACTTCGTCAAGGTAGCTTTTGCGTGGCGTTTCGGTGGGGTGCAACAGGTTCCAGCGTTCGCATGTCGCGGCATCCCGACGCAGTTGTGTATAGCTCGTCACACTCCAGACATCGCTCGCGATCTGGTACTTCTCGGCGAGGATTTCCTGCGCGGCCAAGGCGCTGTTGAGAATCGCACCGCTACCGAATAGTTGTACCCGCGACCGTGCGTTGTCCACGTCGCGTGACTTGTATCGATACATGCCCTTGATGATGCCCTCTTCGCATCCCTCCGGCATTTCAGGATGGTCGTATGGATCATTTTCCGCCATCAAGTAGTAGATGCATTCTTCGCCTTCCTGATACATCTTCTTGAGGCCTTCCATGATGATCACCACTACTTCATAAGCGAAGGCGGGATCGTAGGAGCGGACAGTTGGAAATGCGATCGCGTTGAGCAGGCTGTGTCCATCTTGATGCTGAAGACCTTCACCGTTCAATGAGGTGCGGCCAGCAGTTCCTCCAATCAGGAAACCCTTGGCTCGCATGTCAGCAGCTGCCCAGATCAGATCCCCAATACGTTGGAAGCCGAACATGCTGTAGTAGATGAAGAACGGAATCATATTGATACCGTGCTTGCTGTAAGCCGTTCCTGCAGCATTGAAGCTGCTCATTGAGCCAGCTTCCGTGATGCCCTCTTCCAGAATCTGTCCATCCTGAGCTTCTTTGTAATAAGTCACCAATTCGGAATCGACAGGTTCATACAACTGCCCCGCGTGGGCATAAATACCAAACTGTCGGAACATGCCCTCCATGCCGAAGGTTCGGGATTCATCCGGAACAATCGGTACCATGTACTTGCCGATCTTCTTGTCGCGGCACAAGGCGATCAGCGTCTGGACAACTGCAAAAGTGGTGCTCAGGTTTTTGTTTTCAAGCTTCTTGATGACTTTGCGATAATCATCCAGAGTCGGAACTTCCAGCGTCGGGTGCTCAGTCGGACGACTTGGGACGGGGCCACCCAGCAGCTCCCGACGTTCCTTCATGTATTTGACTTCCTGACTGTTCTCTGGCGGCTTGTAGAAAGGTGCCTTTCCTACTTCTTCATCACTGATTGGAATTCCAAATCGTGTGCGGAACTCGAGCAGTTCCTCTTCGTTCATTTTTTTCTGGTTATGTGCAACGTTACGGCCTTCACCGGCTTCACCTAGCCCGTAACCTTTCACTGTTTTGGCCAGGATGACGGTCGGTTTTCCATTGTTTAGCTCTGTCGCTGTCTTGTAGGCAGCGTAGACTTTCTCTGGATCGTGTCCGCCACGACGCATCTTTTCAAGTTTCTCGTCGCTGTAGTTCTCGACAAGCTTCAGCAGTTCCGGGTACTTGCCAAAGAAGTGCTCGCGGATGTAGCTGCCGGGCATACCGGTGTATTTCTGGTACTGTCCATCGACGACCTCGTTCATCCGTTTGGCTAGCAGACCGGTCGTGTCTTTGGCCAATAAATGATCCCAGTCATCTCCCCAGATTACCTTGATGACGTTCCAGCCAGCTCCGCGGAAGATCGATTCAAGCTCTTGAATGATTTTCGCATTGCCACGTACGGGGCCATCGAGTCTCTGCAGGTTGCAGTTGATCACGAAAATCAGATTGTCGAGTTTTTCGCGTGCTGCGAGGCCAATCGCTCCCAGTGTTTCGGGTTCATCGCATTCCCCGTCACCCAGAAATGCCCAAACCTTTTGACCCGATGTGTCCTTCAGCCCGCGGTCCAACAGGTATTCGTTGAATCGAGCCTGGTAAATCGCCATGATTGGACCAAGGCCCATCGAAACCGTGGGGTACTCCCAGAAGTCCGGCATCAACCATGGGTGTGGGTAACTCGACAGTCCCCCACCCGGTGATAATTCACGACGGAAGTTTTCAAGATTCTCCTCGGTCAGTCGTCCTTCCAGAAAAGCTCGACTGTACATTCCGGGCGAAGCGTGGCCTTGGAAGTAGATCGTGTCTCCCGAGTAACCATCCTCACCGCGACCCTTGAAAAAGTGGTTGTATCCAATTTCATAAAGTGTCGCGCTTGAAGCAAACGTGCTGATATGGCCACCAACACCACCGCCACGGTTGGTAGCCCGTACCACCATCGCCATCGCATTCCAGCGCACAATGGATTTGATACGTCGCTCGATCTCACGATTGCCTGGAAAAGCAGCCTGGTCCTTGACCGGGATCGTGTTGACGTAAGGTGTCTTTGTGTCCTCGGCCGATTGGATTCCCTCTTCGGCGGCGCGATCTCGCATCTGCTCGATCAGGAAACGGACGCGGTCAGGGCCCTTGCTCTTCAGAACATAGTCGAGGGATGCGAGCCACTCACTGGTCTCGGTGACATCAATGTCGACGTCCGTTACCGGTTTGGTGAGTTCGCCCAATTGTTGCTCTACTTCTGCTTTGGCAACAGTTTTCGATTCTGACATACTCTGGTTTTTCCTCGCGTGATGCGTGGCCGCCAATGGAAGCGGTTGATAATGATGATTTAAGTTCGGATCACCCGTGCTTGGACTGACTTGCCAACTTTCCGTTCATCGGTTTAGGGGCAGTTGGCCTGTGGCTAATGCAACGAGAGGTCGATGATGTGTCGACTCGCGTCTACTGTCCGAAGAGTCTGAGGGACCCTTCCGCTGCAAACCTTGCTCAAAGTGCAACCGAAAGGTTGATGAGCTAGGAAAAATAAGTTCCTGCGGGCGTTCAAAGGTAATTTTTCAAGCCTCCAGAGTAGCGTTTTTGCATGGAAATCAGCAAGAGCGAGCGTTCAGTGGCGTGTAAATTCACGTTAGGGGCGTAGTGAGGTGTGAAAATGGGCAATTTGCCGGCGACTCAACGGCTGTTTGGGGGGGATTCAGCCGCTGGGCCGCAGCCGCTGTTCGATTCCTCGTTCGTAAAATTGAGCTTTCAGCTGCCGATGCCGCTTCCGTGTACCTGTTCTTCCTCCCTATCCCTGTTACAACAGCCTGACAACCTTTTCCGCCTTTTAAAGAGACTGCAACGTGGACGATCAAACAAAAAACAGAGCCATCATCGAAGAGCTCATCAAGTCGTATTTCATGGAATTGGAAACTGTCGTTAATTACCTCGCCAATAGTGTCAACCTGGATGGCGTGCGAGCAGAAGAAATTAAAAAATCCTTAAACGCCGACGTCACCGAAGAGCTTACTCATGCGACACAACTGGCCAATCGCATCAAGACGATCGATGGCGTGATCCCAGGTAGTGCACAGTTTGTTCCTGTACAGACATCCCTGCAGCCGCCTGCCGACACGACTGACGTGGTCGCTGTGATCAAAGGCGTGATTGATGCTGAAGAAGCAGCCATTGCCCAGTACGAAAAGATCATTCGTTTGTGTGACGGTTTTGACTTTGTAACGCAAGACTTGTGCATTACTTTGCTTGCTGATGAGCAGCAGCATCGGCGAGAGTTCGTTGGCTTTTTGAAAGAATACGAGAAGGCTTGAACCGTGCGGTGAGCAAGCAGTTTGATTCGCTCACAGGAAGATGGAACTTGCGGACATCTTTCGGCTGCAAAGAGAGCTCGGTGATTTAGAGTTGATTTGGGATCAATCACTTTCTCGTTAGATGAGACGCTTGTGTCAAAATCATTTCACGCCACCAAAGCGGTGGTCACTGGTTCGTCCAGTGGAATTGGGAGAGCGATTGCGATATCGCTGGCCAAGGCAGGCGTCGAGCAATTGGTGGTGCACTACCGTTCGAACGAATCCGGTGCGGTTGAGACCGCCGATGCCTTACGTGATGCTGGGTGCGAGCCTGTCCTTCTGGAAGCAGATCTCGCTTCACCTGCGGGGCGGCAGGCTCTGGTTGCAGGTTCATTTGAGTCGCTCGGTGAAGTTCAGACATGGGTGAACAATGCTGGAGCTGATGTGTTGACCGGCGAAGCAGCTGCGATGGATTTTGAAGGTAAGCTGCGGCACTTGCTTGATGTTGATGTGACGGGAACGATTCTCTTGTCGCGAACAGTTGCAGATCGCTTGATGAACCAGTTTGAGCGGATGTCCTCTTCTCTGCCCGCGTCAATGGTTTTCATTGGTTGGGATCAGGCACCTGAGGGAATGGAAGGTGATGCGGGGCAGATGTTTGGCCCTGTCAAAGCAGCGGTGATGGCATTCGCCAAGAGTCTGGCTCAGACGTCCGGTCCTCGCTTGCGAGTCAATACAATCGCACCAGGCTGGATTCGCACTTCCTGGGGAGAGTCCACCAGTGATTACTGGAATGACCGTGCTGCGGGGCAGTCATTGATGGAACGTTGGGGTAACGTCGACGACATTGCCAAAGCGGTGCTTTACGCAGCAGACCCTGCCAACACATTCCTGACAGCACAGACGCTGCAACTCAATGGCGGCTTCAATCGACGTTTTTAGCACTACGGACCGGGGCGAAGCGTTCACGGGCAAGTCAGGCGAGTCCTTCCCCATCGTATCAGTTGTTAGCGGCCGCCTCGTCTACACGTCGGATCGTCATTTCGATCGCTGAGATCAACGCCTTCGCCTTATTCAGAGTTTCTTCGTATTCCGCCGTCGGATCTGAATCGGCGACCACGCCACATCCGGCTTGGACGTGGACTACGCCGTCTTTCACGACCATAGTTCGCAATGCGATGCAAGTATCCATATTGCCTCGATAATCGATGTATCCAACGGCGCCTCCGTAGGGGCCTCGGCGGTGTGGTTCAATATCATCGATCACTTCCATTGCACGTACCTTGGGCGCGCCCGATACAGTGCCAGCAGGCAGGCAGGCTTTAAGGGCATCAAAGGAGTCAACGTCTTCCCGCAACTTGCCTTGAACCTCACTGCTGATATGCATCACATGACTGTAGCGTTCCACCACCATGACTTCAGTCAGGTCAATGGTTCCAAATTGCGCAACTCGGCCAACATCGTTTCGTCCCAGGTCAACCAGCATCACATGTTCGGCCCGTTCCTTGGGGTCAGCGAGTAGCTCTTTCTCCAAAGCCTTATCTTCCTGAGCGGTTTCTCCTCGTTTGCGTGTTCCTGCAAGTGGACGCACGGTGACGACTTGTTCATTGACGCGGCACATTATTTCAGGTGAACAGCCAACAAGTTCGCAATCCGGGGTTCGCACGTAGAACATGAACGGACTTGGATTTACTACCCGCAAAGAGCGATAGATTTCGAAGGGATCGACATCAGTGCGTACAGAAAGTCGCTGGCTTGGAACAACTTGGAAAATGTCTCCTGCTCGTATGTATTCCACACATTTTCGAACAGCGTCTTCGAATGATTCTTTTGAAAAGTTGGATGTTACTTCCAGCGGATTCTGCTTGCTGGTTTTTCGCCACTGATCGGGATTCCAGGCAGATCTTTGTTCGGGTGCGGCATGTGACAGGCTTTTAATGGTCTGGTCAACCATTTGCATTGCATGGTGATAGGCAATCTTAGCCTCAGGTGCTGAGGTAATCTCGCGGCAATCGGCCAATGAGACAACGGTGATCGTCTTTTCAACATGATCAAACACGCAAAGCGTGTGATAAAAGGCAAAGTCGAGGTCTGGCAGGTCGCGGTCATCAGCAGGTGGGTGGGGTAGATTTTCAACATACCGGACTACGTCGTAACCGGCGTAACCAATGGCGCCACCAACAAAGGGCGGCAGCCCCTTGAGTTCTGCGACGCGAAAGTGAAAGTGAGTCCGGAATGCATCAAGTGGGTCTTCTGCGACAGTCTGTTGGCAACTACCGTCTGCCAGTTCGGTGACTTCGATTTCATTCCGTTTGGCAGAGAATCTGCGGATGGGCCCGGCGGCCAGAAAACTGTAACGTCCTACTTTTTCACCGCCGATGACGCTTTCAAACAGGCAAGCCGGACCACCATCATCCAACAGCTGGAATGCGGTCACCGGTGTAAGTGTGTCGCTTAACAGGCGTCGGTAGACCGGTACGAAGTCATTTTCCGTCGCAAGTTGGGCAAATTGTTCTACGTCAGGGGTGTGCATCAAGGACCAATGATTTGTTCGTGCATGGTGCAAGGAAACCGCGGATTCGAGCTCCGTGGATAGGCTCGACCCGCCTACACTTTATCTTCCGCATTGAGCGGCATTGAGTGTAGGGGAGGACTGCCTGCTATTTATGACTGTATGCTACTCAGCGACGTTCAAGCTGGTTCTACTGGATTGTGAGTCAACGCTGGTTGCGTTGACACCACCCATGGCAGCGATAGAATCCCACGACAGGGACGCTTACTCCTTGAAACCACTAGGTTTAGGACGATGGCAGCAATCAGGAAACACAGATGAAGTGCCAATACTGCGAAAAGCCCGCAACATTCCATATCACCGAATTGACCGAGCCCGATGGGCCGCAGGTCATGCATTTGTGTGAAGAGCATGCACGGGGATTTCTGCAAAAAGAGGCTGCGACGCCTGCTGCTTCGATTGCCGGAGCTTTGGCAAAACAACTCAATTTGGGGCAAACCAAGCAGGAACTCGCCGAACTTGACCAGAAAGAGTGTCCGGTCTGCGGCATCAGCTTTTTCGAATTTCGTAATACGGGACGGCTGGGCTGCCCATTTGATTACACCCACTTCTCGGATGATCTGATCCCGTTGTTGACCAACATCCATGACTCAGTCGAACATTGCGGAAAACGGCCACGCCGCGCCGCAGCGGCCGATTCGCACGCCGAGTTGATTCAGCTTCGCCGGGAAATGGAAGAGGCGGTTGAGCGGGAAGATTATGAACGGGCATCGGAAATACGCGATGAACTGCATCGTATCGAAGAGGCTGGCAGCACCGAACAAAATGCCAGGGAGGAAGAAGAGTGATTCGAGATTCCGATTTTGACGATCTGGCACACAAGTCGGGCGAATGGTTGCGAGGCACTGGTCCTGAATCAGATATCGTTATCAGCAGCCGGATCAGGCTGGCTCGTAATCTGGCTGACTTTCCTTTCATTCGCCGCTGCAGTGACGAAGATCGTGTCAGTATTGAGCGGACTATTCGTGCAAAAATGGATTCCATCCATGACTGGCAAGATGTCCGTTACATCGATCTTGAACAACTCTCTGAGATTGATCGACAGTTCCTCGTCGAACGCCAGCTTATCAGCCGGGAAATTGCTGATGCTGAGGGTTCCCGCGCTGTTGCGATTGACCCTCGCGAGCAATATAGCGTGATGATCAATGAAGAAGATCATCTCCGGATCCAGGTCATGCACAGTGGTTTGGATCTCAAGTCAGCTTGGCAAAGCATCGATGAATTGGATGATAAGCTCGAAGGAGCAATCCTGTACGCATTTCATCCTCAATTCGGATACTTGACCGCATGCCCTACCAATGTTGGAACTGGGCTGAGGGTCAGCGTGATGCTGCACCTCCCTGCTCTGGTGATCACGCGTCAAATCGACAAGGTCTTCCGCAGCATGCAACGTATCAATGTCACGGTGCGGGGTTTATACGGGGAAGGGTCTCAATACACCGGCGATTTTTATCAAGTCAGTAACCAGATCACGCTTGGGCACCGCGAGCAAGATCTTGTTGCCTTGGTGGGAGATGATGTTGTACCGAGAATTATCGAGTATGAACGCAAGGCAAGAGATTTTCTTGTGAAGCAGGGACAGCAGGATCTTCACGATGATGTCAGCAGAGCTCTCGGAATTCTGAGCACTGCCAAGAAAATCAGTAGCGAGGAAACCATGCATTACCTTTCGAAGGTACGGATGGGCGTCAATCTAGGGCTCATTGAGGATGTGCCTGTCGGCACGATCAATAAATTATTTATCCATACACAGCCTGCACACCTACAAAAACTTCAGGGTAGATTGCTGGGTTCCTCGGACAGGAACGTCGAGCGAGCGACCTACTTGCAATGTCATCTGAGTGGGAAACTCAGTGATGGTGACTTGAATTAACCAGTATTTGGCGGGTGTTGGGCGTTTTGTGCCGTCTTGGCGACTTGGTCGCTAGTATCGGAAGGTTGATCGTCATTTGAGTTCGGGCGGTGTATAATTATGGGTCACGCCGCGTACTTCAAGCAGTGTGAGACACGGTCTTTTGGGAGATTCAATGCCTGTTTGCCCTTTTGCAGGAACTGGCCGTGAGGCTGGAATCGTAAAATCCGTCAGGGTTGTTCGTGCCGACGACCGTTATTTGGCATAGGCTTTGACGTATACCAATCGTGACTCCGAGAGACTGGCGTGAGCGAAGAGACGCAGCTGATTGACCTCGCCGTGCAAGGTGATCGCAGCGCATTTACTGCGTTAGTGGAAATGAATCAGGAACGCTTGTTTGCTTCCATGATTCAAGTCACAGGCTCTCCAGATGAAGCCGAGGAAGTGGTTCAGGAAGCGTTTATTCGCGCATTCATCAAGCTGGATACCTTTCAGAGAAATAGTCAGTTCTTCACTTGGCTGTACAGGATCGCATTTAACAGTGCCCTGACTCGAAAACGTCGCAACCGAGTCCGCGTATCCCTGGACCATTGGCGTGAAAGCAACGGCCTTGAGGTTGCCGATCCCGCAGATGCGGTTGATGAACCCATGCTGAGGCAGGAACGAGTGAATCGCGTGCGTGCTGCGATTCAGATCCTGTCTGAGGACCATCGTACGATCCTTGTGCTAAGGGAAATGCAAGAACGGTCCTATGAAGACATTGCTGAAATCCTCGAGATATCGATCGGCACGGTCCGCAGTCGGTTGAGTCGAGCTCGCAATCAATTGAAAGTAACACTTGAAGCGATGGAGAATGAAGAGGAAGCGATGCCGGGTTCTGATTCACCAAGTTGAGACTGTTATTTGATTCGGGGACTGAGTTGCACGTTACGATAGCGAACGCTGGTGTGGTCGCCCTGTAGATATAAAGGACCGTCTCGCGTCACGTCTCCAAATAAAGCACCACCCGTCGCACCCATGACGGGCTGATTGTCGATGACAAGTTTTCCATTCAAGCGGACTGTCATGTGGCGGTCGACAAGTGTGAGATCGTAGGTCTGCCATTGACCGCCGGGCAAACCAGCGTTGGTAGTAGGCGCGATGCGACCAAAGATTGCTCCTGGACCGCTGATGCCTTGCATCCGACTGTCGCGATCGACCACTTGTGCTTCGTAAAGACCACGGACATAGACACCGCTGTTGCGTTGTTCGCCGATGTTGAACTCAATGTGAATCTGGCAGTCCCCGAAGGTACGAGTGGTACGCAGATTCCCATACTCTCCATAAGCACTGAAGTCGGATTTGGGTGTTTCATTGATCATTTCACCGCCCTCGGCACGCCAGCCATTCTCAGCATCCTTGGGTTGTAATTGCCAACCACTGAGATCGACTCCGTTGAACAGGTCAATCGGTTTGCCAAATCGAACTTTGGACAGGTCGGGTCGGGGGGGCATGGGAGGGCACCTTCGTCCCTGTCCAGTTTCCTCGCTGCCTTGGCGTTTGACAGTGATGCTCCCATCCTTCACTGTCGCAACATAACTCGTTTTCTTTGACTTGCGATTCCGCGTCAGCATCAGTGAGTCACCAAGCAGGGTGACTTTCTCCATGAGCTTTGCCGATCCGACACGCCACATCAGGTGAGCTTCCAACTTTTCTCGGTTCTGAGAGACCTCAAGCCAGCCACCGTATCCATCTTCAAAATCAAGGAACCACGTCCCGAGAAAATTTTCAACATTGTCGGGCGGGTTGATCGGTTGTGTTTTGTTGTCGCTTGAAAGTATTCGCTCTTGCCGATTGTCCATGAATGCTATCAGGTCTCTCAGTTCCCGGTCTGTGAGCGTATCAACAAGTCCATCCGGCATCATGGAGGTGTGCAGTTCTTTCCGCTCGACAATGCTTGCTGTTTTGAAGACCCGTTCACGACCGGTGTTGTCTCGATAGACTTCATTTCCACCACCGCCGTCACGAAGCATGATCCCGGTAAAAATGTGACCATCATCAGTGATGAGCATCCGTGGGAAATACTGCGGATCAACATCCCGGCTTGGTTGCAGGATGGAACGAAGTATTCGGTCCGGTGATCCCAGATTGGAAACGGCAGACAAGTCCGGTCCGACAACACTTCCTCTACCTCGATGGCGATGGCACTTTGAACATGTGCCAACTTGAGAGTGATGGAAAATTCTACGTCCAGCCTCAAGGTCAGCAGGTTGTTGGATCTGTTCTAGCCGCCGTTGCCAGTTTGCTGTTTCGGATGGTGCTGGACGGCCTTCACCAATCTTGGTTGGCTTTAACGTCGCGTTTATCAGATCAGCAGAATTTGGGTGGCGTTTGCTGATGGATTGCAATGCCACACGCTGCTGCTCATTGAGTTCGCAATAGCGAAGAGAACGTATCGCTTCCTCCCGAAGTGGGTGGGCTTCTGACTGTGCAAGTTCGACTAAACGGGGGATGTTCGCGGTAGATGAAAGTGACAATCCTGCAATTGCGTCTGCACGAATTGCAGTCGGGATATTTGGGTCCTCAGCCAAGTTAAACAGCAAGTCTCGAGCATCATCTGTTTGGTTGGCGGCCAATGCCCGAGTCAGTTCTCGCAAAATCTCTATGTCACCTGTGGCTATCAGGGATTGCCAGAGTGGTTTCTTGAATTCTTTACTTTGGGGATCAAGCAGGCGAAGTGCGTACGCACGAACTTGGGCGGGTGCATTAGCGTTACTGATCCGGGCCAGCAGCATTTCCGGGTCGGCAACACCCGCTTGGGGATTTCCAGAAAGGGTATTGATTGTCGCCAAGGCTGCTTCGAAGATTCGGTAATCGAGTTCCGGATTTGAGGCCATGTTTTCTACCGCATCAGAAAATTCGCTTAAGCGAGACTCTGATATCCATCTCAATGTTTCAAATCGTATTTCGGTGTCTTTTTTTGCGAGAAAATACTCGACCCATTTTGTGTTGAGTGGGTCAGTTCTTCTCAGTGCCAGCAATAGCGAAATCTGATCGGCTCTTGATAACGTATCAGCTTGGGATTGGCTGATCGATTTGGTCTTTTTCCCAAGCGCACTGATGGCCGCATGACCTAAGAAACGGTCGTCGGAGCGACAGAGATTGAACAGTTCGTTCATTGAAGCCGTGTGGTCGTCACTCAATAAACTTTCGGCAAGTTTCGCTTGTGAAGTTTTTGCTCGCAGTTCCAGTGGTCCAAGCCAAGTGGCTGTTTCTTGACTGATTTCCAGTTTCCAGACACGTCCCCGTCCGTGGAGTTGATAGGATCCGAAAACCCAGTCTGTAAGGTAAAAAACAGTAGGTGAAGCTTGGGTAATGCATGTTGGGCGAAAATGGTGTCCCCCACGAATTAAAGGTATTTGCTGGGTGGTGAAACTGGCTCCCGCATTTTGCAACGGGTAGAAATCAACCCGATGATCTGTCCACGATGGGATAATGAGCCCGTTGCCTAGTGGTGCAATTCCGCACGGGGCTTCAGCAACGCTGTGAAGCATTGGTAGTGTTCCGCGAAGTTCTCCATCCCAGCACACAAATGGATGAAATGCAGCATTTCCGTAGTGACGCTGATAGCCATAGTCACCACCTTTCATCACGTGAAGAAGCCGGCAAGGGGGCCTTGCTCCCGGGTCGTTTTCGGCGGCAAAAATATTTCC
>JAPOKD010000404.1 GCA_029977825.1 Planctomycetota bacterium
ACTGCGTCAGGACTTTATCGCAGCTGCCAAGGTTCAACGCGAAGATGACATCAGCTGCAGTGTTGTCGTACCTGCCAAAGACGTATCGGAGGTTGGGCCAGCAGTAGCTCCGGCATACAGCTACAAGTTTGTTGAGAACTGTGAATATCGTTTATTCCAACGTCCCGATGATGCTGTCCACCGTGGACTGGACAAGCAGACAGAATTGGACCTTTCCCAACCAGGAAATTTCATCAGCAACTTTGAACCACTCTCTACTCAGAAAGCGAGGGAGATCGTCGACGATGCTGTCGAATTTGACAAGTTCAGTGGCCCCATGGAATCTCTTCTCCAGGAGGCTGCGCAACAAGCCGAAGGTTTTGTGGTCAGTACAGCTGATCCCCGAATTGTAAACGGAGCTCGAACAAAGAACCCCCGCTATCTGCAAGACCGGCCGGACATGGTCAACTCCCGCGACACCTATGTTGCCATGCGTGGCATGCAACTCAGTCGCTGCCTCCCAGCAGACTCACCCGTTCATGCTCCAGTAGGTGCCATTCTTAGTGGCCGGCGAAACAATCCACCTGATACCAAAACAGGAATCCGCTCACTTGCCGTTTACTCTCCATTGCACTATCAGGAACTTCCTGAACTCGTAATGGATTACGTCTGCTCACTGACGGGAAAGAGCCCCAGCACCACGGGCGCCGGAAGTGAAGGTGCACTGACCAAGGGTCCCTTCAACGCTCTGCTGCCATCGGTTGATCTGAATGCCATCGTCACATCGATGGTTCTGACGGAATTGGGTGGTTTCAGCACACCCGCTGGTCACATCGGCCCCCGGTTTGAGGTCGGGCACGACATCTCGCTCTTGATTCCTGAGGTCTGGTGCCGGATGGGACCTGAGGAAAGGGATCCCCAGACACTGATCCAGACAGGAATGCTGGAACCGATCCATGACTTTGAATTCGAAGGCAAACAGATCCCCGCCAGCCGTCTCGGTTACCGGATCACACGAAAATTTGTGCGTCAATATCTCGGCCGTGTGTTCGACAACCCATCGAAGGTCTTTACCGAAGATATTCTCAAACCGGAACTGCAGGATCTCCCATCGTTTGCTGATGGGATTCTCCATATCGCAGAAGCCCAAAAGCGAGTTGCCACAAACTACATGCAAGATGGAGGTTATGAAAATGCATGCCCGCCGCTAAAAGCAGTGCTGGATCTCATGGTCCACGGCAATCATCAAGGAAAGCAAATCACTGATCCCGATATACGACGATTGTTCACGAAAGAAGAATTGCTCAAAAGCGAGTGGTATCGTCGCCGCTTGGTCGCAAAGCAGTTGCGCGACATCGAACACTGGAAAACCATGGAACGAAAGGTTCGCAACTATCTGGATGATCCAACCGAACAGGATATTGTCCGGGATTTGAAACTCGATGAACGACTCACCTATGTCCAAAAGCAACTATCAATCACCCAATCACCAGACTACCAGGAAGCACTCGTAGGAACCTTGGGCGTCGATCCCATGCAACCCACCGCCAAAGAATAGTCGCTTACTCACAGCAAGCTCCGAGTGCAGCAGGCATCTTGTTTGCGGTATTGATGCCTTGCTGAACCAACTGAATTATTCCTCAAAGCCCATCCCATGGTCTCCATCAACCACCCGGCAGCAACGGTTGACTCGATCAATCACGATACGCCAAACAGGATGACCTGCCTCGTCGCTTACAGACTGCGCACTCAGAGGACGAACCAATTCGAAATGTGAGAGGTCTACCCTGACCAAATCACTGGTGGATGCCATCGCAGCACTTTCTGCAGAGACAATTCCATCACCTTGCCCGTCAATTAACTCATCAAACCCGTTTAACAAGGGTTCGATCCGCGGTCGAATCAAACGGACAAAACCATCGCGATGTTCTAGTTGGCGGAACGCATGCTGAATCCTTGCCACAGTCCGGGAGTCCACAGGGCTTCCAACACCAATGACTGATGTGTATTGGACGTTGGGACGATTGTCTCTTGCATTCAGCTGTCTGAGAAACGCTGATTCCGGCGCAATATCCCTCAACTCTGGACTCGACGGAGTATGCAGGATCACATCCTTCAGGTCTCCGACTCCGAAGTCATCCTTTGCAAATAGATTCATCAATGGAGGCAAGGTCGCCCATGCCGATCCTTGGTGCGGGGTCCCAATGGTTATCAAACCAATGATCGCGTCATTTTCCAAAGCACCATTATTCGTCCACTCGCGTGCAATCAAGCCTCCCATTGAGTGCCCCACAAGCACCAATCCATGCTTATGAGACGCAGAATCCAACCAGGTGGTTACCTCTTTGGATATTTCGCGTGCCAAAACTGCAATCGGGCGTTGTGGCTCGTAGGAAATCGCTGCTGTCCGATAACCGCAGGAACGAAGGTTCTGTCTCAGACCATCAAAAGTTTCATACGTGCCATTCAAACCATGCAAACACAAAACCAATGGTCGTCCACCAAGGGTGCCCCTCCAATCCTCATCATGGTGAATTACGACTTGACTAGCCGGGGCATTAGGATTCTCCCGTCGTAACAATGATGGATCACAACGAATCAGCAATCCGGGTGGCTGATCCTCACTATCCGTAACGGCGAAACTCATTCGATCTCCGACAGCCAGGTTGATTGCCAGCAACGAAAGTGAAACCGCTGGTGAATCCAACTTGATTTCACCCGCAGGCAAAAGTTCCGCGATGGAAGTCTGGTCAAGCTGCAATGCTTTCGCAAGCGAAGCGGCGACATGCTTCCAGCCGATTCGCCCATGAGTGGCCGGTATGATCAATTCAATCATGATGCAATTTGAATACAAAAAGTGTTAGAGCGACAAATATACGTGCTTGGTCTGAACGACACGAACGACTCACGCCAGTGGTAAAGCTCTGAAACAACCACTCGCCAGACGCCACATTCCATGAGGGTAGCGACTGCTGGTTCCATTTCCCCAGTCGCTTTCAAGCATCAACGGAACATCTGAATTCCCCTTAATCCTCCGTTCACAGCGGGGAATACAACCACAGGTCTTCCTGAGTTTCCAGAAGATTGCCAGTCGCCTGCACAATACGGAAGGCCCAAAACCCAATCACTCCAGTCACAAAATACCTGATTCTCTTTGAATTACGGGAAAGCGAATGCCCATCAAGGGAGATTCAACGATTCCAACATCTCGCCTTTGGTCTACAATATGGGACAAGGAGCCATTGGTTCCTGTGCCTGCTTGCCGGGTCCCGCCATTCCACACTGCGATCAAAGAGTGCTCTCGAGTCGATGCCATTTCGTCTTGTATCCATCTGTCTGATTCTCTGTTCGTCCTTCCAGGCGTTTGCTTCGCCGCCGTTACCTGAGCGTGCAAATGACTTTCTGCAGGACCACTGCATCAGCTGTCACGACGGGCCCGAGGGAGAAGGTGGTTTTGACCTGCATTCGTTAACACCCGACCTGGAGAACTCTGGATCGTTTGCAAAGTGGTCGCGAGTGATCGACCGGATTGCGAGTGCGGAAATGCCCCCTGCTGATTCAGAACAGCCGACGCCTGCGGCAGCAGAACAATTCACTGGTGATGCAGGTCAGTGGATCACCGAATTTCAAAAAGAACAGTTTGCGATTTTTGGACGCGTTCGCTCTCGACGCCTAACCAATTTGCAACTGGAGCACACACTGCACGATCTTCTGGCAATTGACCTGCCACTGGCAAATCTGATGACCGATGAACTACGGTCGTCTGGATTCAATAATATCGCTGACACTCAAACGATGTCACACTTCCATCTTCAGTCACATCTGGCAGTGATCGACACCGCCTTGGAATACGCAGTCACAAAAGTAATCGACCAGTCGACCCCACGACCTCAAAACCTGAGCGCGCAGCAACTGTGCAGAGTCAATCCACGGCGTCGTTGTCGCGAGCCTGAAATGATGGATGGCAAAGCTGTGGTCTGGTCCAGCGGTGTGACGTTCCATGGTCGACTTCCATCAACCACAGCAAGTGAAAGTGGTTGGTACCGTTTTACGGTCAGTGCATCCTCTTTGAACAATCCGGAAGGACGCGGCGTCTGGTGTTCCGTCCGGAGTGGACGTTGCACCTCCGGGGCCCCACTACTTTCATGGATTGGTGCATTTGAGGCGACGCCTACGGCACACGAGCGAGTGTTTGAAGCATGGATTCCAGAAGGTCACATGCTTGAAATCCGTCCTGCTGATGCGACCATCAAACGCGGACGGTTTCAGGGCGGACAGATCGGCACCGGTGAGGGAGCACCACAGAATGTCCCCGGTTTGGCGATGCATTCCATGGTGATGCAACGGATCTATCCGGCTGGCCCCGCAGCTGCAACTCAAGAAAATCTGTTTGGCGGGCTTCGGTTGGAATTTGATCGACAGCAACCTCGACTCCATCCAGAGACCACCCAAAAGGATCTGGAAAGGCAAGTCACGGCATTCGCGAAGCGGGCTTTCCGCCGCCCTGTGACTGAATCGCAAATCCAGCCATTCCTCGACATGATTCAAAAAGGCCTGGCCGCAGGGGAGACACCTTTTGACTTGCTCATGGCATGCTACCGCGGCATTCTATGCTCACCCAGATTCCTGCACTTCATTGAACACGTGGGGAAACTGGATGACTTCGCAGTGGCAAGCCGGCTCAGTTACATGCTCACCAACAGCATGCCCGATCCAGAACTGATGAGGCTGGCCAGCGAAAACAAACTGCATCAAAAAACAGTTTTGCGCGAACAGACAGAACGTATTCTGAAGGAGCACGGTGAGCTGGAATTTCTGACCAGCTTTGCCGACCAGTGGTTGGATCTGGTTGATATCGGTTTTACAGAACCGGATCGAAAAACGCATCGCGACTTTGATCCCATCGTGCAACACTCCATGTTGGATGAGACGCGGCACTTTCTACACGACCTGCTCCGGCATGATGCAGGTATTTCAAGTCTCATCAGCGCACAACACACATTCGCCAATAGTCGCCTTGCTCGCTACTATGGCCTCAACGGTGTTAAAGGAGAAGAGATCCAGCGAGTTGATCTGGAAGCTGGTTCGAATCGTGGGGGCTTACTCGCGCAGGGCGCGATCCTGAAAGTGACCGCAAACGGTACAACCACCTCTCCGGTCTTACGTGGAGTCTGGGTTTCTGAGCGCATTCTTGGAAAGCAGATTCCGCCGCCACCTGACAACGTACCCGCTGTCGAACCAGATACACGTGGAGCAAACACCATCAGGGAGCAATTACAAAAACACGTTTCAGATGTATCCTGTGCCGCCTGCCACGCACACATCGACCCGCCCGGCTACGCGTTAGAAAATTTTGATGCTGCTGGACGATGGCGAACCGTCTATTCCACGTCGCGACGAAAAAGCAACGCCGCTGAAATTGATGCTAGCTTCACGCTGCCGGACGGAAGGCAATTCAGCAACTTCCAGCATTTTCGACAGTTGATCGCGGAGAATCCTGAACCACTCGCGAGAAACTTTTGTGAAAAACTGATCAGCTACGGGACAGGATCACACATTCAATTCGCCGACCGGAAAGAAATCGACAAGCTCATTGAGCAAACTGCCGATTCCAACTATGG
>JAPOKD010001004.1 GCA_029977825.1 Planctomycetota bacterium
CGCTGCACCAGAAATCGGCTGTGTGGCTCTGCCTAATGGTACATCAAAACTCTTTTCAGCAACAGCGCCTGAGGATCCGGTTTCGCTGGCTCAACATACTGACCTTCTTCACGGTAATCTTTCGCCATGCCTTTGCTACCGACCATCAGACCACCGAACAGACTCTCCTGCTCGAAAGCGACAATGGCTCGGTTTCCCTGGACTTCGTACCCTGTGTAAATCGGGCCGGTGTAAGGAATGTCACGTGCATACTGCTTTGCCAGCGCCCAGCGTGCCATTCGCATTCCCGGGTGCAACTTGTTGAAATAGTGGATGCCCTGTGGGCGTGCGGAATTCAAATCAGACTGAACGACCATCCCCACGTGGTCCCGATTTTCCATAAAGAACTTATGCTGCACCTGGCGAATATCGGCGAACCCCACGTTGTTCGGATCTGGTGCCCCATAGCACTGCATCTGGGTGAAATAAAACGGCATCTCGGGCATGCCCCACGCGTCTCTCCAGCCCTCAACCAGAGCTTCCATTCGCGCGGCATAGATGCGTCCATCTCCGGAGTTACTGGTTCCCTGGCACCAGATTGCACCACGGACTGCATAAGGAATCACAGGGTTGATCTTCCCGTTGAAGAATTGTGACGGTCCCCGCCACATTCCAGCGATCCCGGGTAATCCCGGACGAACCGGAATGCGGCCCCCAGCGTCAGCCGCCTGCCCTGCAACTTTTTGCCAGGATGCCAAGTCTTCGTAATACTGAGCAAAAGCGTTGCGACCTTGCTCTGCCGTTGGATCAGCATCACGAATCAACTGAACATCAACCGCCAGTCCGGAATGCTGCTCAATGGCCTGCCGCTGCGTAAAAGCTTCGATCCGGGTATTGCTGTGTGCACTAAGCAGGATGCCAATAGGCACGTCCAATTCCTTGTACAACTCATAGGCAAATGACAGCGAAAGTGCAGAGAAGCCGCTGGCATTCTTATGAGTCTTCCAACCCTCCTCGGACGTTGCCCGCTTCTGGGGATAAAGCGCCGAGACCGTATCGATACTAATTTCACGAATTGGTATATCCGTCTTTGAACCTGCGATCTCACTGGCAATATCTCGGCACATGCTGCTGCCGGCCGTCCAAACCATGTTTGACTGACCCGATGAAAACCAGACTTCCCCAACCAACACACCATCCAACGTGATTGACTCTTGGCGATCATTGAAAATCCTCAGACTCCGTTCGTCGGCTGAGGCTTCGAGGGGATCGAGCCGAACCATCCAATCACCATTCTGGTCGACTCGAGTTGTTTTCTTTTGGCCGGCGAATTCGACTGTCACTTGCGTACCCGGCAAGTCAAAGCCCCACACTGGTACCTCTACCTGTCGCTGCAAGATCATATTCCTGGTAAACGCCACAGCAACTTCGAGTGTCTCCGCGGCGGTCGCAGTAGCGGTGATCGAAAGCACCGCTGCCAAGGACAACACAAGACATCGAAAGCGTGCACTGATTTTTCTTATTGGCATCATAAACATCATCTGTAAAAAGTACGCGAAGCCGATCTTAACCGGCATCCCTGAATGGCAACTCGCAATTAACGTTGCAGAAACCGAAAGAACTCAACAATTCCAGCAGGCCCAACAGTTAGTCGCACCACGAAAAACGCTGGTCGACTGCCCGCTCACTCCGGCGTATCACCGCCGCCCTCGCAGTCAGACTTGAGACCTGTTTTTTTTCCATCAAACACATTTCCATAAATAGCGCCCACCATCCCTGCGACCTGAACGACACACATGAATATCACCATTGGGTTGTCGAATGTCGAACGATACCC
>JAPOKD010000809.1 GCA_029977825.1 Planctomycetota bacterium
AAGAATGCGCCGGCTCTGATTGCGTATTACATTTCCCTGTTATCGCTGTTACCCATCCTCGGCATCCCGTTCGGCATCGCTGCCTTCATTCTCGGAATCATCGGATTGAAGAAGCGAGCAGCCAACCCTGTAATCAAAGGTGCTGCTCACGCGTGGATCGGAATCATACTCGGAGGTGGCACAACAGTTCTGTGGATCGCGCTAATCGTCTTGATGTTTGGCGCGGCTGCATTCGGATAACCGCTGGTCATCACCAATTGTCTGGGACGGTTTAAAAGTGCCGGCACGGTTTAATAGTGCCAGCACGGTTTCCTAGTTCGAAGCGTTCTGCTCCCAAACGCAACACCAAGTCCAACACTTGTGCTGCCGGAGGAATCGGAATCGCATCACAGACGAGCCGTTCTTTCATATTGCAGCGTTTCAAAGACAGATCGAATAGCCAGACACACTGGCTATTCGGCAATCGTGTTTACACTACCGGTATGCGACGCGGTGCTGGCAAACGCGGCCTGCACCCAAGTCAGGTGACGACGAACAAACAAATTCCGCCCCAATTCAGTCCGCTGAGGCAACAGGCTCGGTCAACTGTTTGTTAGCGAACCGCTGGTAACTTGCTTCCACATCACTCGTGGAAACTTCACCGCGAAAAAACTCCACCCGATACCGCAATTTCAACTGGTCATTTTTCGCGATCTTAAAAGCGCCAGCTCCTTTTTCTTTCTTCAGAAAGTGGTGCATCCCAAATGGATTTGCTGTTACCAGCCCATAATCTCTCGCGTGCCAGGTTGTTGGGTGTCTGAGATTTTCAGGATGGTCGTACATGGCGATACTCATTGGCTTGCCGTCGACTGTGCCCTTGTACAACAACCACCTGGCCTGCTTTCCCCAAATAGCTTTGCCGGTAACCCCTTCGCTATTGACGGCCGAACCAAACACTTCCTCAACCCCTCGTTTGGGCGCACTGGTCAAACGGAGGTCAGGATGCGTGCGAATAGCAAATAACCCTTCTTTAGTATCATCGAATTGGATGTCTCCGTAGGATGCACGAAACTCGACGAGACAGTCAATCCACCGACTCTTTTCTGAACCACCAAACCAGTACGTCGTCTGGTCTGTTAACAACGGCTTGTCACCATCCTTGGTTCGCCATACCGAGGTTGCACGCAAAACATTGGCGGGCTTTGGATCTCCGGAAAATTCTGTTTCCACTTTTTCCGTGATCACCTTTCCGCCAGACTCGCCCCAGAAATCAACACCACTGATTTCATGAGAAATCCACATCGATTTATGATGTGGATGGTCATGGGCTTCACCCTCAACATCCTCCTTCATTGGCCAATTGCGAGTCATCCCAATTTGTCCGGGCCCGAATATCGGATAAAGTATCGGCTTGTTGTAACCACGATAATCGAACGAAGTGAAAAGTTCTTCACCAAGCTTTACCGTGACTTGCTTGCCCGTATCCTTCAACGTCACTGGCATCCCATCAGTGGCGGCGTTCTCTGCGTGCGCACTTCCAACCAAGACGACTCCAGCAATCAAACACCCCAGAAAACTCCGAACTGGAAGGCCTCTAAAAAAATGCAGACAGTTCTTTACTTGGATCGCGTGTGGTGAGAAATGAAAGGGCATGGTGACTCCGGGACACTTATTAGTCGGTAGGCGTAAGCAGCGGGGGAAGACGGGCTGAACCCGCCTATCACCCACAACCTACCAAAACCAATCACTGAATTCCACAATCCACGCTACGAGAAAAACAGCGTTACCTTCGCGAGCGTCCTGACCCGCTGATTGAACAAGGCCCCCGCTATCGAGTATTGCACCTGATGAAACGCCAACAACAATCGCTGAAAGTACGACAGGCATACAATAAACGCCCCAAACTGGCCCAGACACGCAAGTGCGACCCCTGCTAATCCAAGGATCGCATCATTAAACAACGCGGGGCACTCAAAACTGTCGCATTCCCACTAGACCGCAAACCATCTCCACGGCGTCATCCTGCTTCACGTGATTGTGCTGCCGTGGCCCTTCCAACCCAGTTACACTTCGTGGGACCCTGGACCACCACTGTACCAACTTTTTTTGCTGCACCTCAATCATGCCAGACAGTTTTCATACCGACGACCGTTCGGTACAACCTTACAGGCAAACGGAACAACGCGCAACAAATGATTCGATCAGCAACAATACACTCGTGATTGCTGCTGTCGTTTGCCTCGGCGTGCTTGTTTTGGTAATCGGCACAACGCTGCTGTTGAGCAGGATCTTCTCTGAAGAGCCCAAAGCTGCCGCGGCCGAGGAAAAACTCAAGCAAGCCACAAAATTGCCTGTAGTTACTGAATTCAAAGAAGGTTACTCGATGATTCTTCCTTCGGGGTTCGGCAACCAGACACGCAGAGAAAACGCAGCTGGTGACATCATCTACACTTTCACTGGCGAGAATGGATGCAAGTGCAGTTTTGCACTGATCAACGATGACACCCTTGATCGATATTCAAGCCCACCAAAAACCTACCAGACTGCTCTCATTCCCCACATTCCTGAATTCAGCAATGCAGTGGACGGTGAAGTTCCGTCCGAAAGGGTGAACGTCAATGGGATGCCTACGGTACTGTTCAGGTTTTACGAAAAGGAAACCTTCCGGGGCGTCGTTTTCACTTACTACATGATCACCATGGATCGGGGAAAAAAACTTGCGTTAAAAGTAGCTGGAAAACACGGCAACTACAGCGACGGAGATTCCAATATCAGTATGCCTGACCACTGGTACGAAGCGATGTTGACCCTACAAAGGACAGGCCCCGCTCGTTAACAATGACCTGCTCGCGGTCTCTGTGGCTTTCAACGGCAGATTCATGGTGTTGGAACTTCGGCAGGCCTGCCATTGTTTTTTAAAATTGGAAGCTTTGGTTTCCACGTTGGATGCTGTTGAGTCAGCCACCGCTGAACCTGTCCAGCGAGGCGAGAGGTAACCTCGGGTTGCTCATCAGCAATATTCGATGACTCACCAATGTCCTCGCTGACATTGTACAGCTCCCAAACATCTCCCTCGAAATAATAAAGCAGTTTGTACTGTTTACCCCCTATCTGATCCATCACGACGACGCATGGCTCCGCACGCCGATCCAAGTACCCCGGAAACAAATAAAACACAGGCTGTTGCCGATTGGTCAGATTTGGATTTGAAAGAGTCTCAACAAAAGAGAACCCATCCAACGGAT